>NZ_JBGVMC010000376.1:0-15595 GCF_045124615.1 Succinivibrio sp. | reverse complement strand
AATTCCTAGAATATCGTCAGAAGTAACTTTTCCTGTTATATTTCCGATGAAATCTTGAGCTTCTCTCATTTCTTGAGCACAAAGAACCAGATCACCGAACTGTAAGTTATCTTTTGCTACGATAATATGTTCAAAGGCAGTCTGTAGAGCTGTTAGATGACGTCTACGGGCTATAAATACACCTTCTATAGGCATAATACCTAAAGCATCTGCTAGTACGTTTCTAAGCTCATTTAAGCCGTCTTCTGTTTTAGTAGATGTATGTATCTGCTTATATGAAGAGAATAGTTCGCTTTGTAAAAGAGCCTTACATTCATCGCACATTCCTTTATCTGATTTAGAAACAAGTATTAGAATGTGTTTTTCATCTTTTTCAAATTCAAAGATCTTTTTGAAAGTTTCTTCTTCGTCTACAGGTACTGATGAACCGTCTATCATGTATAAAACAAGATCAGCTTTCTTTAATTCATCAATTGCTTTTTGAATACCAATTCTTTCGATTTCATCGCTTGGTGTATCGCGAATACCAGCTGTATCTGTAATAATTACTGGTACTCCTGATATTTCAATATTAGCCGTTAAAACGTCTCGAGTTGTTCCAGGAATGTTGGTAACGATAGCTTTTTCTGTACCAGATAAGGCATTTAGTAAGCTTGATTTACCTGCATTAGGAGAACCTGAAAGAACAATTCTTGCTCCTTCATTTAACTTCACACCTTGAGAAGCAATTTGAATAGTTTTAGAAGTCAGATCTATTATTTCAGTTAATTCTTTTTCTGAATTTCCTGAATCAAAGAAGTCTTCATGCTCTTCTGGAAAATCTAAACAAGCTTCTAGTCTTACTCTGAATTTAGTAAGTCTGTCTGCTACTTCATATAGATTTTTTGCAAATGTACCCTGAAGAGATGAAAGAGCAGCTTTTGCAGCTGAATCAGAACCTGCAGATATAAGATCTTCAACAGCCTCAGCTGCTGTAAGATCCATTTTGTTGTTTAAAAAGGCTCTTCTTGTAAATTCGCCTGGTTCTGCTTGTCTAACACCTTCTATTGATAGAATAGCTTCAAGCAGTCTTTTTGGAGCAACAATACCGCCATGTCCTTGAAGTTCAATTACATCCTCACCTGTATAAGAGTTAGGTGCATTGAAATACAGCAATATTCCTTCATCAAGAATATCATTTCCAAGTTTAAATTTCTTGAAATAGGCTTTTCTAGGCTCAGGATTTGTATTAGTAAGAATATTTGCAACTTCTAAAGCTTTAGAACCGGATACCCTAATAACGGCAATGCCACCCCTGCCTAAAGGGGTGGCAATTGCTGCAATTGTATCTTCAATTGTATTGTTCATTATTTTTTAGTTACTGCAGCTTTCTTAACACTTAAACCACGCTTTTCAAGTGATCTAAAGATAATAAACTGTTGGAAAATAGTGAATACGTTTGATACTAACCAGTACAGAGTTAAACCTGCAGGGAATGTACAGAACATGAATGTAAAGATAAATGGCATTGCCATAAATATCTTCTTCTGCATAGGATCTGTTACTGGAGTTGGTGACATCTTCTGTAATAAGAACATTGTAATACCATATAAAATTGGTAATACAAAGAATGGATCCTTTACAGAAAGATCAGTAATCCATAGCATAAAGCTAGACTGTCTTAATTCTGTAGATTCCATTAAGGTCCAGTATAAAGCAATAAAGATTGGCATCTGAATTAACAGAGGTAAGCAACCACCAAGAGGGTTAACTTTTTCTGTCTTGTATAGCTTCATTGTCTCAGCGCCAGCCTTCTGTCTATCGTCTTTATATTTTTCACGGATTTCAAGAAGTTTTGGCTGTAAAAGTCTCATCTTAGCCATTGAAGTGTACTGAGCTTTTGTAAGAGGGAACATTACACCTCTAACAATCATTGTTAATGCAATAATTGCAAAGCCCCAGTTTCCAATGATTGAGTGTAAGAAATTCAGGATCTTGAATAATGGAATTGAAATGAACCATAACCAGCCATAATCAACAGTAAGATCTAGATTATTAGCTACTGAAGCCATTTCTTCTTGGTTCTTAGGACCTACCCAAAGTTTTCCACCAAGTACTTTGTTTTCGCCAGACTTGATTTCAACATTGTTTGTTCTAATACCGATGATTGCTGTCTTGCCCTGATCTGTATCTCTTGAATAAATAACATTACCGTTTTCGCTGTTTCCTATCCAAGCAGAAACAAAGTAGTGCTGAATCATTGAAACCCAACCATTCTTGGTTGAAATTCTGTAATTCTTATTGTCTTCAGCATAATCAACGATGTCATCTAAAGTTGCTTTTTCATAACGTGACTCATCTGAAGAGTATGCTGTGCCTCTATAAGCACCTGCAACCATACCGAAAGAACTATCGTCTTTTAGATAAGAATCATCTACAGATTGTTTTAACTGACCATAGAAGCATAAAGATAAGTTCTTTTCTGATTCATTGTTGATAGAATAATCAACATTAACAACATATGAATTCTTGTTTAAAGTATAGGTTTTAGTATATGTAACGTTATCTTTTACATATGTTAAAACAGCTTCTACCTTTTCATCGCCGTCATTGATCTTGTATTCGGTTTTATCAGCACTGAATAAAGGTCTTGATTTAATATCAATTCCATCAGCTCCAGCTAAACCGCTCTGAGCCTGATAAATAAATTCTGGCTTAGTCATTAAAAGATTGAAAGGATCATCCTTATCCTGTTCCTGTTTAATCTTTAATAACTTGGCATCAATAATATCGCCACCATTTAAGTTAATGGTTAATTCCAATGTATCACTTGATACTTTGATTGTATTACCGATCTCAGTTAGTGAATTAATATCCTGATTTTGAGCCTGAAGAATTTTTGCTTCTTCTTGCTGAGCTAAAGTAGCTTTGTCAGAATTCCAGTCCCAAAATAGGAACATGGCTGAACAAAGTAATAGAAGAAAAATTAAATTTCTTTGTTGTTCCATGGGATTAACCTTTTATGTTTGGCTTTTTGTTGTTAATAATTTGTTTTTTTTGGAATTGGATCATATCCACCAGGATTAAGAGGATGACATCTTAAGATTCTCTTTAATCCAAGATAAGAACCTTTAAAAAAACCCCATTCCTGAATAGCTTCAAGAGTATATTGTGAGCAACTTGGATAAAAGCGACAATGCTGTCCTAGGAGCGGACTAACATACTTTTGGTAGAAACGAATCAGTAGGATAGCTACTTTTCCAAACGGTGAGATATTTGTATCCATAATTTTTTTAATACTGAACTTAGTTCAGAATTGCTGAATTCATCTATCTTTGGTCTGGCCATTACAACCAGGTCAATATTTGGAAGAGAATGCTGATTGAGTCTGAATGTATCCCTTGAAATTCTCTTAATTCGATTACGCCAAACAGCTCTTTTAAGAACTTTCTTGGGTACTATCAGACCTAATCTTGGGTATTCAAGCTTGTTCTTGCAAGCAAGAACAAGCACGCCACGTTCGCTAGCGCGGACAGGGTTTTTGAATACCTCATCATATTCCTCGGATTTTAACAGTCTAACTGACCGAGGAAAGGTATTATTAGCCATTAACAGTAGTTAAACGCTTACGACCCTTAGCACGACGACGTGATAAAACCTTACGACCGTCAGCAGTACGCATACGTACACGGAAACCGTGGGTGCGCTTACGCTTAGTTACGTTTGGCTGGAAAGTACGCTTCATTTGAAACTCCAAAGACGGTACTACCGCCTAAAATTTACATTCAAAACTAGCAGTTCTGTGATTAATACAAATCTGCCTTTTAAACAAAGTACGACATTTTACATTGTAAATAGGATAGAGATCAATACTTTTTTTATGCTAAAATAATGACCCATTATAATTATATGTTTGAACTAGTCTCGGATTACTATCATGGATTTACAGGAAATCTGGAAAAAAGCCATAGAAGATGTATGCGCTTCTTTTCAAGATCTACAACAAAAAGCAATGCTTCAGGTTATAGGCAACCAGTGTATGATTCAGATATCATCAAACAATATCTGTTTTATATGCAATAATGAATTAGCATCTCAACTATTGCCTCAGTATGCATATATTCTTTTAGTGAAAATCAATCAGTTACTTGGTGATGCTCATTATGGTATGCAGATTTTTATGGCAAATAATGCTATTAACCAGATGAATCCACAGCAGCCTATGATGCAAGCTGATAATAATATGTATTCTCAGCCTAATCCTGTTAATTATCAGAATCCAAGTATCCCTCAGCATTCTTTTGGTGAACAGCAAAATTTACAAAATTCTTTTGTAAATCAGAATGTTGCTCCTCAGCAGGTAATGAATAATCATCATGATATTAATCAGAACGTAAATACTAGAGTCTATTCTGACAATATTAATCCTGATAAAACATTTGATAATTATGTTACTGATCCTGAGAACAGACTTGTTTATGCAATCGCACAGTCAATTGCTAACGATCCAGGCTCAGAAGCCTATAACCCTTTTTATATTTATGGTGCATCAGGTTTAGGTAAGACCCACATTTTATGGGCTATTGCTAATAAAATCCGTCAGGATCAGCCAAATAAGTCTGTTGTATATATTCGAGCCGAAGAGTTTATTAAGAACTATGTTGACTCTATGGCTAAGAAGAATTTTGATCCTCAGCAGATTCATTTCCAGGATACATTTACACGTCATGACGTATTCATCATGGACGATATCCAGTCACTTGCAAAAGGTGATAAGGCAAGAGAAACATTCTTCGATATTATTGCTACTTTCCTAGATAAACCTGGTAGACAGCTTATCCTTGCATCTGATGTTCCACCTGGAAACTTAAAGAATTTTTCTCCAAGATTGGTTTCAAGATTCGGATCTGGTGTATGTAGAGAAATTTATCCGCCTTCACCAGAAACAAGAGCTGCTATTGCTAAAAGAAAATGTGCTGAATGTGGTATCACCCTTCCTGATTCAGTTATTGATTATATTGCAAATAACATTCGTTCATCAGTTAGAGAGCTTGAAGGTGCTGTTAAGACATTAAAGTCACAGATGGATGTTGAAAAGCGTCAGATTACATTTGATGAAGCAGTAAAAACTTTATCAAATCTTGTTAATTCAAAGAGTCAGACAACAACTTTAGATGCAATTAAAGATCGTGTTGCTAAAGAATTTGGTGTTACTGTTCAGGACATGGATTCAGCATCAAGAAAAAAATTAACATCTACCGCACGTTCTATAGCTATGACACTTGGACATCAGCTTATTCCTAAATTATCATCTACAGATATAGGAAGATCTTTTAATAAAGATCATTCTTCTGTGCATGAAGCAATTAAGCGAGTTGAACAGCGTCTGCTTGAAGACAGAGAATTAGCTGATCTCTATCAGAAATTAGTATTGTCATTGAAGAAAGAATAAAAAGAATAATAAGTAACGGAGTACATCATGAAATTTAGCGTTTTATTGTCAGATATTAAAGAGCCAATAAATTCTGTTACCTCAATAGCCGGTTCTTCGCTTAATAAAGATGACATTACTAAGAATATTTATTTTGAAGTAAAAGATAACAAGCTGATTTTAAAAGCAAATAACTATAACATCGAGATGCAATCATGTGTATCTCTTCAGAATGTTGAATCTGAAGGTGTTATTACTGTAAACGCTAATAAGATTAAAGATACTCTATCTAATCTTGATCCTTCATCTCTAGTAGATTTTTATTTCAATGAAAATAAAAATACATTAGAGATTAAGACATCTAAAGTTTCTTATGAATTAAGAACACAGAGTGCTGTTAATTTCCCTACTTTTGACAGAGATTGTGTAGTACAGACAATCAAATTAAAGCAAAAACAGTTAAAGTCAATCATTGATTCTTCTCTATTCTGCGTTATCACTGAGGATTTCCGTGATTACTTAAAAGGTATTAGATTTGAATTTAATGGTAAGAATTTAGATATCTATACTTCTGACGGTCATAGATTAACAATGCTAAGAACATCTGTTGAGCAGGAGCAGACAGTAGCAAGTGGTATTTTCGGTGCCATTATTCCAAAGCAAGGTGCAGCACAGTTAGCATCAATCATTAAGGAGGATAGTGAAGCAGAAGTAGAATTAACATTCTCAAAGAATAATGTTTTCACATCTTGTAATGGTTATGTATTAGCTTCAAAACTTATTAACTGCAGTTATCCTGATATTCGTAAGGCCATTCCTGATAATATTCAGACTGAATACTTGCTTCCTAAAGCAGAACTTACAAATCTTATCAGACAGGTTTCTGTTTTAGCATCAAAGAGAGTTAATGGTGTAACATTTAACTTCTCAAATGGTAGATTAGATCTTCGTGCTGAAAACTCAGAACATGAGCTTTCATGTGCAACACTTGAAGATCCAGGTATTTCAGATGTAACAGAAATTGCTTTAAATGGTTCATACGTTGTAGATGTATTAAAGATTATTAAATCTGAAAAAGTAAGATTATGCTTTACTAATCCAGCCTCATCAGTTTTAATTAAACCTGAAACCGATGAATTAGAGGAAGGTATTACCGGAGCATTTGTAATTTCACGTGTAGTGGTTTAACTATAGATGAAAATCGAAAGGCTCAATATTACGAATTTTCGTAATTTATCTTCCCTGTGTATTGAGCCTTCTCCTAACTTTAATGTTATTTTCGGTAACAATGGAACTGGAAAAACATCACTTCTAGAAGCAATTTCTTACATTGGACTTGGTCGATCTTTTAGACAGTCTAGATTTCAGTCTTTAATTAAAGAATCTGAGCCTTTTTTTGCTATAAATGCCCATATCCTTAATGATGACTCATCTTATGTAGATGAAGTTGGTCTTTGCCGTTTTAGGGAAAGAAATAAGCCCTTACAGATAAAGATAAATCATCAGTCATCAAATAGAATTTCTGATATTGTAAGCAAATTATCGGTACAAGTTATTCATCCTCAGTGCTTTGAGCTTATTCTGGGGGGGCCTGAGTATAGAAGAGCTTTTATTGATTGGGGATTATTCTATTCTGAAGCAGGATACATCGATTTATGGAATAAGTATCAAAAGATTCTAGCCCAAAGAAATTCTTTATTAAAACAAAAAGCATCAGATGAATATATAGAATTTTGGAACAATATACTCTCTGAAACAGGAGAAATAATATCCAAAAAAAGAGAAGAATATCTGAATAATTTGTTGCCTTTTTTGCAAAAGAATTTATCAAAATTTCTTCCAAATTTTGCCTTCGATTTTGTCTATCAAAAAGGTTGGGAAAACGGCTCAAATCTAGGCTCTATGCTAGCCTTAAATATTGAAAAAGATAGACTTTTAGGGTATACTTTCTACGGTTGTCATCGCGCAGATTTAAAGATTAAATGCAACCAGTTTGCGGCAAGTGAGATGCTTTCTCGAGGTCAGTTAAAATTACTTGTTTGTGCTATGAGTTTAGCTCAAGGACAGCTTTTAAAAAGTTTATCATCCAAGAGCTGTATTTATCTGATCGATGATTTAAGTTCCGAATTAGATCTCACTTCAAGGCAATTATTATTAGAACATTTAGTTTCTGGTGATAATCAAGTTTTCTTAACTAATATTTCTAAGAATATTGAGCTTCCACAATCTTCAAGTACTTCTTTTCTTGATGTTGCAGCTTTTATTAAAGACTATATTAGTTAACACCGACAGACAGAGGATTTATGTCAGAAGAAAAGAACAACGATTACAATATCGGCAGTATCAAAGTTTTAAAAGGTCTGGAAGCTGTACGTAAGCGCCCAGGTATGTATATTGGTGATACTGACGATGGATCAGGTCTTCATCACATGGTTTTTGAGGCTGTTGATAATTCTATCGATGAAGCATTAGCAGGCTTTTGTGATCATATCGAAGTAACTATTCATGAAGATGGATCCGTTTCATGTACCGATAATGGTCGTGGTATCCCTGTTGCAATTCACCCTGAAGAGCATGTTTCAGCTGCAGAAGTTGTAATGACAGTTTTACATGCTGGTGGTAAATTTGATTCAAATTCTTATAAAGTTTCTGGTGGTTTGCACGGTGTTGGTATTTCTGTTGTTAATGCCTTATCGGATAGATTAGAGTTAACAATTAACCGTGAAGGTCATATCTGGGAACAGGTTTATTTAAACGGTGGTAATCCTGAAGCTCCTTTACATCAGATAGGTGATTCTGATACCACAGGTACAAGAGTTCGCTTTTGGCCATCTCCATCTATTTTCACAAATACCACTTTTGAATATAAAATATTAGCAAAACGTTTAAGAGAGTTATCATTCTTAAATTCAGGTATCAAAATTACATTAACTGATTTAAGAGAAGATCCTGTATTAACTGAGACTTTCTATCATGAAGGTGGTATTGGTCAGTTTATTCAGTTCTTAAATAAAGGCAAGAATCCTTTACATCAGAACGTTATTCATTTTAAGAAAAACTGCGATGGCAACATTCAGGTTGAAGTTGGTATGCAGTGGACTGATGCTTATACAGAGAATGTATACTGCTTTACAAATAATGTTCCTCAAAAAGATGGCGGTACTCATTTAGCTGGTTTCAAGAGAGCATTAACTTCTGTATTTAACTCTCATCTAGAGAAAGCTGGTTACATAAAGAAGAATAAAGTATCAACATCAGGTGATGATGCACGTGAAGGTTTAACAGCTGTTATTTCTGTAAAGATGCCTGATCCTAAGTTCTCTTCACAGACTAAGGATAAATTAGTTTCTTCAGAAGCTGCTGGTGCTGTTGCAAATTCCGTATCTGATGCTGTAGAAGCTTTCTTATTAGAGAATCCAAAAGATGCTGATTTAGTTTGCTCAAAGATCATTGAGTCTGCTCGTGTTCGCGAAGCAATGAAACGTGCTCGTGATATGTCTCGTAAGAAGGGGGGGATTGAACTAAATGTTACTCCTGATAAGCTGACTAAGTGCAGATCTAAAGATCCTGAGTTATCAGAAATCTTCTTAGTTGAGGGTGATTCTGCAGGTGGTTCTGCTAAAGGTGGCAGAAATTCAGAGTTCCAAGCTGTTTTACCTTTAAGAGGTAAGATTCTGAATGTAGAGAAGGCTCGTTTTGATAGAGTCGTTGATTCACAGCAGATTGGAACACTGGTAAGTGCATTAGAGTGTGGTATTGGCAAGGATGATTATGATCCTGAAAAGTTCAGATACCATAAAGTTATCATCATGACTGATGCTGACGTTGACGGTGCTCATATTAGAATCCTTTTATTAACATTCTTCTACAGACATATGCCTGAACTTATTGAAAGAGGCTACGTATACGTTGCACAGCCTCCATTATATAAGTATCAGAAAGGAAAGCAGGTTGTATATGTTCTGAGTGACAAAGAAGCTTTGCAATATAAGACAAATATGGCTGTAAGCTCAGGTCAGATTTATGTGAATAAAGAAGCAGCTCCTATCTCTGGTGCACCTTTAGAGTCTTTATTTACTGAATATAATAAGATCATTACTAAGCTTCCTAAGTTAACTCAAAAGTATAACAAGGACATCATTATTAACTTGATGTATCATTCTTTATTAACAAAAGAAATGATGTCATCTAAAGATGATGTTAAAGCTTGGGTTGATTCTTTTATCAAGAAGTTACCTGACAATATGTCAGAAGGTATTTTCTTTAAATCTGACGTTCTGCAGGATCCTGTTGAAGGATTGTATTATCCTGTAGTAATTCATCATGTTCATGGAATAGATTACAGCTACAATTTAGATCTTCATTTCTTCAATTCAGCAGATTATATAATGCTGAAAAATATGAATATGAAGGTAGCTGATTTAATCGAAGATACGGGTTATGTCTTTGTACGATCAAAAGAAATACCAGTAAAGAACTTCCATGAGGCATATGAGGTACTTATGAAAGAAGGCTTTACTGGAGTATCGATTCAGCGATACAAAGGATTAGGTGAAATGATGGCTGAACAGCTATCAGAAACAACTATGAACCCAGATACTCGTTCTCTTCTAAAAGTAAGTATTACCGATGCAATGGAAGCTGATAGATTGTTTAATGAACTTATGGGCGAGGATGTTGAAAATAGAAAGATATTTATTACTGAGAATGCAGCTAACGCAACATTAGATATCTAATACTCTTTCTAAACAACAATGTATAACCATTAGTAAAAGAGGCCTGTTTTTTTAAACAGGCCTTTTTGAATAACAAACATCAACCATTCTTTATCTAAATAAATCTATTTAGATCTATAGTTTTAATAAAGCTCTGATGTTATCACTAGAATTACCAAACTGGATAACCTTCAGAGATAACCTTCAAAAATAACCAAAGCGATTTTAATCTTGTCAATTAATGAATTAATGTTCCACGTGGAACATGGTTCGCTATATATGATTCGTTCTAACGTTGAAATAAAAATCGTATAGTCGATAGTATCTTTGGTATAGATAATCAGAAAAATGTTACTTTTTAAGTATCCACATACGAGTGCTGAAAATGTTCTATGTGGAACAAAATAATTAATGACAAAAGTTCCATGTGGAACACTGTAAGAAGAAAAATTTTAGCGTTTAAGTATTCTAATAAAGTATGAGAATATTGAACAAAAAAATATTTGATTTTGAATTATCTGCTCATAGCATCACATACTGTTTACTAAAAAATATTTGATTAAATAAAATTAAGCTTTTTCTTCAATGTGGAACAAATTATACCAAATTTTATAATTGCAGAACTCACCTTGAATTAATGAAAAACGTTCCATGTGGAACAAATACATTTTGAATTTGAATTTTTACTTATTTATTTTATTAGGAAAAATTTTTTTTCTATATATTGTAGGCAAGTACAAAAAATCTGGTTGATGATCTTGATCATTAGATGATATTCATAACGTACTTTATTGGTTAGGATTGATTTTGGATACAATTTTTTATACGAATTATATTATTTCCATTATCAACCATCGAATGCTACCGCACGAAATTACAAAAATTTCTATCTTAAATTCATCTATTATGACAAATCAGATTGTAATTAATGAAATTGTTCTACGTGGAACATGCTTTTATTGCATAATGAAATTTATATTTTGTGGATCATTTTTTTACTCTCTCTGTACAGGCACATTTCTTTTTGTGTAAAAACGATTATGCAGTTTAGTTTTATTTTTCTTTAACAGTTTGGATACTTTAAGCTTATAACTAAATATTTTAATTATTAAATTTGTAAGAGAAATTTAAAATGAAACTGTAATCAGAGATTCATTGTTTATTGTATTGCTATTTCAATAGTAATTGTACAAGAATAAATTAATGAATATTGTTCCACGTGGAACTACCATCTTATTTATATAGAGTTGTCTTCTTAGTAAAAAGAAAACCCGATAATCTTGTGGACTATCGGGTATAATCATTCAATATGAATAATTAGTATAAAACAGAGATATCTGCAGTCTTGCTAATTAAATCATGTAGTGAATTTAATAATGACAATCTATTGCATTTGATAGCCTGGTCATCGGCATTAACCATTACATTTTCAAAGAAATTATCAACAGGATCTTTTAGATTAGATAATGCAGCTAATGCATCCTGATAATTGCCTTGTTTATATAACTCATTAACTTTAGGAGATACTTCTTCTAAAGCATTTGCTAATGCAATTTCATTCTGATCTGATAATAATGCCTTGTTGATTTCACCAAGTGCTAGAGAATTCTTGCTTAGAATATTATTGATTCTCTTATAAGCAGTAGCCAAATTCTCAGATTCTGGTAAAGCCTTAAATGCCTTAACAGCTTTAACTCTCTTATCAAAATCTAATAAATCAGAAGGAGCTGTAGATAGAACAGCTAAGAAAATTGATGCTTCAATATTCTGATCCTGATAATAAGCTTTGAGTCTGTTGTAAACATAGTTTGCAACCTGAGCATCATTATCAGCAGCCTTGATCTTGTCTCCAAGAATTGAGCATGCTTTACTAATTAACTCTTTGAAGTTGATAGAAAGATTGTTCTCAAGAATAATTCTAATAGCACCAATAGCAGCTCTTCTTAAACCGAATGGATCTTTATCACCTTTAGGTAACTGATTTATACCGAAAATGGCAACTAAAGTAATGATTTTCTCTGCTAAGCTTACAGCTATAGAAACCTTATTTGTTGGAATAATATCTCCAGCAAATCTTGGTAAATACTGCTCAAAAATAGCATCTGAAACTTCTTTTGATTCACCATCTAACTCAGCGTAATGCATACCCATTACACCCTGAGTATCAGTGAATTCTGTTACCATAGTTGATGCTAAATCGCATTTTGCTAAATGAGCTGCACGTGCTGCTTTATTCTCATCAGCACCAATTTGTGCTGCGATATATTTTGCAAGGCTCTCTACACAGTTAGATCTGAATGCGATGGTTCCGATATCTTTCTGATAAACGATAGTTTCTAGTTTCTCGAATAATGACTCAAGAGAATGCTTTCTATCTGTGTTGAAGAAGAATTCTGCATCTGAAAGACGAGGTCTTACAACTCTTTCGTTTCCTGAAATTAGTGACTGTGGATCGTCAGGGTTGATATTAGATGCAAAGGCAAATACTGGAAGAAGCTTTTTGTTTGTATCATAGATTGGGAAATACTTTTGATCACCCTTCATTGTATATACAAGAGCTTCTGCAGGAACCTTTAAGAATCTCTCTTCAAAAGATGCTTTGAAGATATGTGGTTCTTCAACAATTGAAGTTACTTCTTCAATTAGAGAATCATCTAGATCTGCAACACCGTTAACTGAATCGGCAATAGCCTTTACCTGAGAGATAATTGACTGCTTTCTTTCTTCATAGTCAGCAATTACTCTACCTTCAGTTCTTAACTGTTCTACATATGTATCAGCAGAAGCAATATTTACCTTTTGTGAACCAAGGAATCTGTGGCCGTTAATGGTCTTAGAAGATGTAACGCCTAAGATTGAACCTTCAATAAGTTCATCACCATAAATCATGCATAAAGTGTGAACAGGTCTTACGAATTCTTCTTTCTTATCACCCCAGTGCATAAGTCGAGGAATAGGAAGTGACTTTAAAGCTGTTTTAAACATTTCAGGGATAACATCAACTGCTGCCTTACCTGCTTTAACAGTCTTAATATATAACCAAGCTCCTTTAGGAGTCTCTAGTGTCTGTGCTTCTTTAATGTCGATACCATTTGAAGCTGCCCAGCCAAGAGCTGCTTTTGTAGGATTACCATCAACATCAAAAGCTGCTTTAACTGCAGGTCCTTTGATTTCGATTTCTTTATCTTCTTGCTTATCAGCAAGCTGTTCAACGAATAAAGCTAAACGTCTTGGAGTTGCATACCACTTAGATGATGAGAACTTTAAGCCTTGATCATTTAACTGCTTTACAAAAGAATCATGTAAAGACTGAGCTAAGTTTCTTAGAGCCTTTGGTGGCAGTTCTTCAGTGCCTAATTCTAATAATAAATTCTTAGTTACCATAGTTATTAGTCCTTCTTAGCTCCGTTTTTACACATTGGGAAACCAAGCTCTTCTCTTGATTTATAGTAAGCTTCAGCAACAGCCTTAGAAAGAGTACGGATTCTTAGAATAAAACGCTGTCTTTCTGTAACAGAGATTGCATGTCTTGCATCTAAAAGGTTGAAGCAGTGCGCTGCCTTAAGAATTCTTTCATAAGCTGGAAGAGGGAGAGGTTTTTCTAATTTAAGAAGATCGCCACTTTCTTTTTCCATCTGATCGAACATCTTGAATAAGAAATCAGTATCAGCATATTCAAAGTTATATGTTGACTGCTCAACTTCGTTCTGATGGAAAACGTCACCATAAGTTACATCACCGTTGGCTGTATGAGCCCAAATGAGATCGTAAACAGTCTTCTTCTTTTGAATATACATAGCAAGTCTTTCAAGGCCGTATGTTAATTCACCTGTAACAGGGAAACATTCTAAGCCACCCACCTGCTGGAAATAGGTGAACTGAGAAACTTCCATTCCGTTTAGCCAGATTTCCCAACCAAGACCCCAAGCACCTAAAGTAGGGTTTTCCCAGTTGTCTTCAACAAAACGAATATCATTCTCAGTTGGATCAAAACCAAGTTCTTTTAATGAACCTAGGTAAAGCTCCTGAATATTATCTGGAGATGGTTTTAAAATAACCTGAAACTGGTAGTAATGCTGCAGACGATTTGGGTTTTCACCATATCTTCCGTCTGTAGGTCTTCTAGATGGCTGTACATAAGCACAAGAAATTGGCTCAGGGCCTAATGATCTTAAGAAAGTCATAGGATGAGATGTACCAGCACCTACTTCAAGATCAAATGGTTGTGCAATCATGCAACCATGGCGCATCCAGTAATCCTGTAAAGTTAGGATTAGTCCCTGGAAAGTTTGAAGGTCGTATTTGTTTGACATTTTTGAAACCTTAAACAAAAAAAATGAGAATTACTCAAAAATAAATAAAAAAACTTTCGTTATTTTATCATGAAGACATGATGAAATAACGATTTTTGTGAGTTGTAGCTAAAAATAGATTAGATATTTCTCTGATTCAGTAAAAAAAATGAAAAAAAAACTATCTAAACTTTCTTAACTTTTGGATCGACAAGTTTTTTTATTGTGAAAGTATTTGGTTTTTCTTCAGTAGGAAGAGATACCAATTCATGCTTCATGAATTTGCAAAAAGCAGGAATGTCTCTTAAAGAAACGGGATCATCTGAAATGAGTTCGACAATTTGACCAACAGGTGCTTTTCTGATGGCGTTACGAAGTAGTGTGAGTGGTTCAGGGCAGCACATTCCCCTGCAATCGAGTGTGATGATATCCATTATTTCTCCTATCCAAGAAAAATTTTAATCTTTTTTGTAAGAAATTCAAATAAATTGTTGTCAAATAAAAAAAACTATGTATAATAGTCCTCGTTCGCTGGTTTAGCTCAGTTGGTAGAGCACCTGTTTTGTAAACAGGGGGTCGTGGGTTCAAGCCCTACAACCAGCACCACTTCTAAATCTCTAAAAACTCCTTAGAAAAATTCCTACATTAAATCATTAAAAAATACATAATATCCTTAATGTTCTTAATGTTAAATGTATTGTTTGTAACATTAACTAAAAGATATATTTGTTAAAATTTGAACAGATTTGATTTTTGTTGATTTAATTCTGAACCCTAAGATCTCGGTTTTAATCTTACACTATCCAATGCAATTCCATAGTTACAGCTAGTCATCAAAGCCATCTTCAAGGCAACCTTGCTTTAACTTAGAGTTTCTTAGGTCGATAGGATCAATTCCCATTGCTTTAAATAGATTGTCGTGGCGCTGTAGCAGGTTGGTGGTTGGAATAATATTGTCACCATCCTTAATGCACTCAAGGGTATCTAAATCTTTCATGGTTAAATCAAAAGAATTCTGCTTTAATTTAACACGCTCAGTAGCTGAAGCACTTGCGTTCCACTTCTTAACCTTTAGACCAAAGCTATTCATAAATTCAGAAGCTAATAGAGAAAGGAATAATTTAGCGTTAAAGCTTTGCTCTGTAGATACACCTAATGTATCAGCTTCAATATGATCT
>NZ_JBGVMC010000375.1:0-5516 GCF_045124615.1 Succinivibrio sp. | reverse complement strand
CATACATATATGACTGTATCAGGTCAGCTAAACGTTGAAACCTATGCATGCGCATTCTCAAAGGTATATACATTCGGACCAACCTTCAGAGCAGAAAACTCAAATACAACTCGTCATTTAGCTGAGTTCTGGATGATTGAGCCTGAAATGGCATTTACCGATCTTAACGGTTGTGCACAGACAGCAGAAAAACTTCTAAAGTATGTATTCAAAGAGGTTTTAGAAAAGCGTGCCGATGATATGAACTTCATCGTTCAGCGTGTTGATAAGGATGCAATAAGCCGTCTTGAGCATTTCATCAACTCTGACTTTGCTCAGGTTGACTATACAGATGCAATTGAAATTCTTAAGAATGCAGACAAGAAATTTGAGTATCCTGTTGAGTGGGGTATAGATCTTCAGTCAGAGCACGAAAGATATCTAGCTGAAGAACACTTTAAGGCTCCTGTAGTTGTTAAGAACTATCCAAAGGATATCAAGGCTTTCTACATGAAGCAGAATGATGATGGCAAGACTGTTGCTGCAATGGACGTTTTAGCTCCTGGTATCGGTGAGATCATCGGTGGTTCTCAGCGTGAGGACAGTTTAGAGAAACTTGATAAGAGAATGGATGAGCTTGGACTGAATAAGGACAGCTACTACTGGTATAGAGACTTACGTCGCTATGGCTCAGTTCCACACTCAGGCTTCGGTTTAGGCTTTGAGCGTTTAATTGTTTATATCACTGGTGTTGGTAACGTTCGTGATGCAATTCCATTCCCACGTACACCACACAACGCTGAATTCTAATTTATAAATTCAGTCAGTCTAAAGCCAGAGCTAAGCTCTGGCTTTTTCATAAATAATGATTTTCAAAAATTCATACTTTGTGATCTTTCAAAATTACTTCACTATAAAAGTGCATTTATAATTAAAAAAATCAAATCATCTTGATTTTTGATATTTCATAGGTCTATGATAAAAACAACTTGAAAAAAGGATAGTTAAAAAATGGTTTTATTTAATACAAACAATTCAGCTAAGTTATGGTGGTGCCTCGTTTAATGCGGGGTATTTGTGTTTGTATTTACAGATTTCTAAAAGGCCCGCAGATTGCGGGCCTTTTTCGTTATTAAGGACTTATTATGAAAAATATATTTTTTGAGACAAAATACCTAAAATCCCCACACCTCTTTTATAGGGATTTTTGTAACAAAGAAAATACAATTCTATTTGAATCAGCTGAAATTGTAGATAAAAGTGGTGTACAGAGTCTTATTGGATTATCTACTGCATTAAAAATCACCTGCGATGATTTAAAAGTTACAGTAAAAGCACTAAACGATAATGGTACTGCTCTATTAAAGCTCATTGCAGAAGATCTAAATACATCTATTAGCGACAACTCTTTTTCTATCACCTATGCAAGACCTAGCAGAAATCTTGATGAATATTCAAGACTGAAAAGTGATGGTCCTTTTAGCGTACTTCGTGCATTGCAAAAACATATAAAGGATTGTAAGGATATCTTCATTGGTGGCACCATTGCATTTGACTTTATCAACAACTATGAATACATAGGTGATGTTCCAAAAGGTGAAAATCCATGCTCAGACTACACATTCTATGTATTTGACGTTTCTGTAAGAGTAAACCATATTGAAAAGACAACTAAGGTAAATGCCTACGTTTTTGCAGAAAATGCATATAAGGACACTGCTTTTACTGCTCTATCAATTAAAGAGGCTTTAGATGATTTTGATAAAGAGGATAATCTTGATATTTGCTTAAATGTAAAGCCTGAGATAAATCCTGATCTTGACGATCAGGAATTTTCAAAAATCGTTAGTGCAATTAAAGAGCATATTATCAAAGGTGATGCATTCCAGGTTGTTCCATCAAGAACATTTTCACTTGACTGTAAAAATTCTTTACTTGCATATACCTATCTAAAAAAACTCAATCCATCTCCTTATATGTACTTTATCCATGACCAGAACTTTACTCTCTTTGGAGCATCTCCTGAATTTGCCGTACGCTATGAGGCTCAAAACAGACAGGTTTCAATAAGCCCTATTGCAGGAACAAGAGCAAGAGGTCTTAACTCTGACGGTACTGTTAACAGAGAGCTTGATTCAAGAATCGAGCTTGAACTTAGAACAGACAGAAAAGAGGTAGCTGAACATCTTATGCTAGTTGATCTTGCAAGAAACGATATTGCAAGGATCTCAAAACCAGGTACAAGATACGTGGATAATATGCTGCATGTAGATAAGTACCAGTCAGTTATGCACCTTGTATCAGATGTACATGGAACATTAAGAGACGATCTTGACGGACTGCATGCATACCTTGCATGCATGAACATGGGAACACTCTCAGGTGCACCAAAAATCAAAGCTCATGAGCTTATTTACAGATATGAAGGTAAAAAAAGAGGATCTTATGGCGGTACCGTATGCATTCTTTCAAATGATGGATCGCTAGACAGCTGTATTGCTATCAGATCAGCTTTCGTAAAAAATGATAAAGCCTACGTTCAGGCTGGATGCGGTGTGGTATTCGACTCAGATATCAGTGCAGAGTGTCTTGAGACAGTAAACAAGGCAAAGTCAGTATTAACAGCAATTACAATGGCAAAGGCAGAATAAAATGGCAACAATAATCTTCATAGATAATTTCGATTCTTTTACATATAACCTTGTTGACGAATTCAGAGTATTAAATCATGAAGTACTGGTGTACAGAAATGATGCTGATATTGATTTTATCAGTAATCTTGCAAAGCAAAAGCAAGAGAATGGTGAAAAAGTACTTTTTGTTCTCTCACCAGGACCATCATCTCCATCAGATGCAAATAATCTAATTGGAATAATCAAAAGCAATCTTGGTAAATATCCAATGCTTGGTATCTGCCTTGGTCATCAGGCTCTAGGTCAGGTATTAGGAGGTAAGGTTGTAAGAGCAGATAAAATCGTACACGGAAAAAGCTCTATGATAAATCATGTCAATAAGATTTGCTTTTCAAATCTTCCAAATCCACTTAAGGTTGCAAGATATCACTCACTTGTTGTAGAGGATCTGGGAGAAGATGTTGAGGTACTTGCATCTGTTGATAATCTTTGTATGTCTCTTTACAGCAAAAAGTACAATGTTTTAGGCTTTCAGTTCCATCCTGAATCTATAATGTCTACCTATGGAAGAGTACTTTTAGATAACTCAATCAATAGTCTTTTAAGAGAAAAACAAGATAAGTGATTTATTTTGGTGCAGATAAGCTGTTGTAATAAAAAAATAAAAAAATTTATTTACAACAATAATTTTTTGAGCAATACTGCAAGAAAAGAAATTTTCAAGGAATTAAATTTAAAATGACTTTCTTCAATACAAACAATTCAGCTAAGTTATGGTGGTGCCTCGTTTAATGCGGGGTATTTGTGTTTGTATTTACAGATTTAATAAAAGGCCCGCAGATTTGCGGGCCTTTTTCGTTTCAGATTAAAAAAATTTTAAAGGACAAAAAAATGAAAGAACTTATCGAAAAACTTTACAACAAAGAAAACTTAAGCTTTGATGAGACAAAATCAATCTTTGAAGAAATCTTTGCAGGAAAACTTGATCCAATCGTATTCTCATCAGTACTTACTGCAATGAAGATTAAAGGTTACAGCTCTGATGAGCTTGGTGGTGCTGCAAGTGCAATGATAAGTGCAGCACTTCCATTCAACCGTAACCGTGATATCAAAGTAGGTGAAATCGTAGGTACTGGTGGTGACAAATTAAAGACAATCAATATTTCAACAATCAGTGCAATTGTCAGTGCATCTTTAGGCTTACATGTTGCAAAACACGGTAATACAGCAGTAAGTTCAAAATCAGGTGCATCAGATGTTCTAACTGAGCTTGGTTACAATATCAGAGCTGAGGAAAAGGATACACTAAGAGCACTTGAAAAGCAGGGATTTGCATTCTTCTTTGCTCAGAAGTATCACACAGGCATGAAATACGCAGCTCCTGTAAGAAAGGCTCTTGGCACCTCAACAATCTTCAATATATTAGGACCTATCTGTAATCCTGCTCACGTTGATTATGAACTTTTAGGTTGCTATGACGAGAATCTTTTAGAGGATATGGCTTTAGCATTAAAACTTAACAATGTTAAAAGAGCTATGGTAATCAACGGCAACGGAATGGATGAAATCTCAATTTTTGGTCAGACAAAGGTTTGCGAATTATTAGAAAACGGAGAGACCAAAAAGTATACTCTTACAAACGAGGACTTTGGTATCAAGGGCAACTATACACAATCTGATCTTACAGGTGGTGATGCAGTTGAAAATGCAAAAACAGCAAGACAGATTTTATCAGGCAAGGGTTGTGATGCTCACAATGCTGTAATTGCAGCAAATACATCTGCAATGCTCTATTTAGCAGGCAAAGCTGACAATTTCAAGAGTGGTTTTGAAATGGCTTTAGAAGAAATCAAATCAGGTCGCGCTCTGAACAGATTTGAGAACATTGCAAAAATCTCTATGGGTCTTTAATAAAATGCTGCAAAAAGAACCACTGACAGAACAGGCAAAGGCTTTTAAAGGTCTTAACATTGCAGGTATTGAAAACACAGTACTTGCAACTATCGTAAACAAAAAAGTTCAGGATGTAAAAGAGCTTAAAGTTACAGGTAAAAGGACTACACCTTTAGTTTCCTTTAAAAAAGCTTTAAGTGACAGAACAAAAAAGAATTTTATTTTAGAGTGCAAGAAGTCATCTCCAACTCTTGGAAATTTCTGCAAGGATTTTGACTTAGATAAAATCACTGAGTGTTACAACACAAGAGCAAGTGCAATATCTGTTCTTTGTGAAAAGCATTTTTTCAACGGCTCAAGTGAATATTTAAGCTATGTTAAAAGCAAAACCAATCTTCCTGTTCTTTACAAGGATTTTGTAATCTGTAAAGAGCAGATTGATGATGCCTATGTAAGTGGAGCTGATGCTGTACTGCTAATGCTTTCCTTACTTGATAATGATACCTATCTTTCTTTGTACAGCTATGCAAAATCATTAAATCTTGATGTGCTAACAGAGGTTGACAATGAAGAACAGGCTAGATTTGCTAAATCTCAAAAGATAGACATCGTTGGTATTAACAACAGAGATTTGAGAACCTTAAAGATTGATATTAGCAATGCTAAAAAAATAGCCAGGATTTTTGACTCTGATACCATCGTAGTTTCAGAATCTGGTATCAATGAACACTCTGATCTGTTTTATCTTCGAGATATCAGCTGCTTTTTAATCGGCTCATCACTTACAAAGTCTGATGATATCGTATTTAAAGCAAACTCTATGCTCTATGGTACCAACAAAATCTGCGGTATCACAACTAAAGAGGCACTTGAAGCAGCCATTGATGTTCATGCATCTATTGCAGGATTTATCTTTTTTGAAAAATCTGTAAGAAACATAAGTGTTGAAAAAGCAGCTGAATTTGCAAATTTTGCAAGAGGCAAAATCCGCTTTGCTGGTGTATTTGTAAA
>NZ_JBGVMC010000374.1:0-1876 GCF_045124615.1 Succinivibrio sp. | reverse complement strand
ACCATTGACGAGATCTTCTTGCAAAAAATCCTGACTTTCGTTTGCATAGGTGTTTGAGCAAACTGTAATTAATGGGAGAAAAACACTCAACCTAGCAATAGATAAAACTGTGTTAGATGTCATATGTTCTCCTAGAATAATTTTGCTAATTCTCCCAAATATGTCTTATTGTAGACTTATGAAGATAAAAAATGCCAGACATATTTTACTATGACTGGCATCTCATACTATGCTGAGTATGAATTAGAAGGTAAATGAGCCTGAAACAAATACCTTTAGGTCATCATCAACATCGTATCTTGCAATCTCATCACCATCAGCATTGTAGTACTTGAGCTTTCTGTCAATGGTATAGCCAACACCTGCCTTGACTGAAAGTCTGTCAACAGGAGAGAATAAAGCTGCTACAGATACTTCTCTTGACTTGTCTAGCATATATACATCGTAGTTTCTGTAATAATTCTCCATGTATACCATAGGCTCTGCAGTAGCAAATTTTACATCTGCTGCAACAGCGAACATATTTGAGAATCTGTAGGTTAAAGAAGTGGTTGGAAGACCAGCGATAAATGATAAACCAAGATCATTTGAATTTTTGTACTTGGCCATTAGAACTGGGTAGAAGAAATTCTTTGGATCAGTTAAATAAGTACCTAAACCACCAACTACTGACAGACCACTACCAAGGTCATATGTTAAACCGCCAAATGCATTTACATTGTAGCTCTCAGTAAAATCAAATTCCTCATCATATGAGAAATCGAGACTACCACCAACAAAGTAACCTAGTTTTGAATCTAACTGTGCACGGTATTCACCACCAAAGAAGATATCCTTAGCCTCGATATCCTTTCTGTGGTCAATATCATAATCTCTAAAAGAGAAACCACCGTATACATACTCATTACCAAGTGTAACACCAACTTTTGAATAAGATAATTCATCTGCAGATGAACCAGTATAGGATGGAGTTAAAAAGAACGCTGCGTTAGCACTTCCTGATAAAGTAGCTACAACGGTTAAAGCTAGTAGACTTTTTTTTACTAATGCCATTTAAATTTTTTCCTAAAATTAAAACCGACACATACCAGTAAGTTATTCTTATGGAAAAAATTATAGGAATGATATGTGAGTATGATCAAGAAAAACATGTTAAATACAGACACATTTTTAATATGTGTATGTAATAAGCATAATCTAATAAAGTAATGATATATCTACAAAAAAAATAATTTTTTCTAAGAAAAAGCTAATTTTTTGAACAAAAAAAATGCTACAGCAATTTACTGTAGCAAAGATTACTATGTGCAAACTTTATAAACTGTACAGCACAATAGTCTGATTTGTTTTACAGGTGCATATGCTTTACTCTCTGTGACTCTTCAGACTTCTTACCATCGTTAAATCTGTCTAAGGTACCAACAAGATAACCTGTCACCCTTCTGATTCTCTGAAATTTAACGCCTTTGCCTACAAATCCTTCACGATTTGCTCTAAGGTGACAATAATTGTTCATATATATAATACCCCTGCAAGAATAAAAGACTGTTTTCAAAATGCGCTGATTATACAGCAGTGAAAACACTTTGTTTCAAAAGTTTTCTATTTAAATAATACAAAAAAATTTTTCATTTTCAACTTATTGATAACTATTCTCAATAAGAAATTAAATTATATATAAAGTATTAAGCCATTCACCAATATTTGTGGTATATTTTGCTCAAAAATAACAATACATTTCTGGCCTTAAAATGAATACTAGAAAAACTATAATAAAAACACTTTTCTTTACATGTGCTCTTGCTTTTGCAGACACAACTTTATGTGCCGAAAAACAGGACATAAACGATAAGCTAATCACCTTAAGCGGAACTAT
>NZ_JBGVMC010000373.1:0-2128 GCF_045124615.1 Succinivibrio sp. | reverse complement strand
CAAGGATACCTGCAGCACCTAATGTATGACCTGTAAGATATTTAGTTGAACTGCAGGGAACAGAATCTTTAAACATACTGTATACAGCTAGAGCTTCCATTGAATCATTTAGCTTTGTTGCTGTGCCGTGCATATTTATATAGCCTATATCTGATACCTTAAGATTAGCTTCTTTTAAGGCAAGAGACATGGCTCTTATTGCGCCTTCACCTGTAGGATCAGGTGCTGATGGATGATATGCATCAGATGACTGTCCTACTGCTTTTAATACAAGAGATGATTTTTCTAATGACAGCACCATAAGACCGCCGGCCTCACCGATATTTATGCCATGTCTGTCTGCATTAAATGGCAAGCATCTGTCATAGGACAGTACTGACATTGCATCAAAACCATTGATTGGCACAGAGCAAAGTGTGTCAGCTCCACCTGCAATAACAGCATCGCAAAGTCCTGATTCTATAAGTTTTTTTGCACTTAAAAGAGCTCTTGCAGATGATGAGCAAGCTGTTGATATGGTATATGAAGGCCCTTTTATTGAAAGGTAGTCACTAAGAAAGTTAGATGGGGATCCAAACTCCTGATAGGAGTATTTAAAATCATCTTTTTTAGATCCGTCTTCTAGATATACTTTAAGTGCATCAACAGTTTCTTCAAGACCAGATGTTGATGTTCCCATAACAACACCGATTCTGTCAGAGCCATAACTTTGCTTTAGCTTTTCTATGACTGGTTTTACTCTGTCTGCAAGAGTAGCAAGAACACGGTTGTTTCTTGAATTGTGATCATCAAACTCACATAAATCCTTAAGATCTGCATTTATAACGCCAAAATATGAGCTTTTCTCATCCTTAAGGAAACTACTACTTTTTGTCAGATACTCTTTTTGTGTATTTAAAAGAGCAGTTGCTATCTTGTCGTTATCTGAGCCAAGGGCGCATATTGCACTGTATGCGTTAATGTATATCATAGGTATTTCAAATATATCTTGTAGGAAAATTCTAGATTGTCTATTTCAACAGGCAGTCTTTTATTCTTAATGGATTTAAAACTGATATTATAAATAATTTTTCCTTTTTTATCTGTAATTATTCTTTTATCAGTGCTGTCTTTTACAATGTAGTTCTCATTAAGCTCATTAACTAGGTTTTCACTTTTACACAGCATTATATCAAGAAGCACCTGATTTACAGGAGGAAGCATACTTTCTGGCAGTTTTGTCTGTAGCTTTATGCCATCCTTTGTATAAGTTAAGGTAAAAAGATTTATATATGATGTTGTAACACCAGTTAGAACAAGAGTGTCATTTGTGTTTTCTGTAAGGACAATTAGTTTTCTTTTATCATTGTTGTAATTTGTTGTTAAAAGAACAGTGCTTTTGTCCTTATTTGAAAAAACTGGCTTTGGTATTGTAATTACATCAGTTTTTGTAATATTTGCCTTAAGATCAGGCTTTGAGATGCTAAGTGTGCATCCTTGTATAATAAAAAGTGACAGAAGAAAAAATACTAGTTTATTCATCAGCACAAAGTCCTGGAAGTAAGGTTGCAAGAATAAAGGATACTATGATGCCTACGTTTAATGTGATGGCAAAAGATGCTATTACGTTGACTGAGCTTAGGCACAAAAGTCCTACTGATATTACAGTTGTTAAAAGTGATGTGATAATTGCACTAAAGGAAGTTCTTTTATCTCCTTTGTATGATGTAAAAAAGATTGTATAGTTCACACCGATTCCAAGAACAAGTATCAGGGCAAGTTCATTGAACAGATTTATACTGTAGTTAAAAACAGGCAGAGCACCAGTTGCACAAAGTACACAAAGTATACTGAAAAATGTTGTATATAAAGCTTTTTTAAGTCCTACACGAATTGTAGAAATCACAAAGATTGAGAAAATAAAACTTACAAGAACATAGATAATGTGTATTGAGAACTGCTCGAAGATCTTCACAAAGTCATCATGTCTGTCAATAAGCTTTGTATTTGAAAGTTTATCAGAAACTGTCTTTGCAAGTTCTTTTCTATCAATATTGCTCTGAACAATGATTAAGGTTGCAAAAACTTTTTTATCCTTATCAGCACACAATAAAGGGGCATAGCTCTGACCTACTTTTGATTTTATAAA
>NZ_JBGVMC010000372.1:0-6136 GCF_045124615.1 Succinivibrio sp. | reverse complement strand
TAGTATTGAAAACCCATTGATACTAATTCATAATACCCCGTACCGCCATATTCTTTACCCATATAAGGACTTATGAAATTATCTTTACGTGTTATTTCGTTACTTCTATAACCTTTATTTTTTGTAACTTGTCTTAAACTTTCAGTATATTCGCCCTCTGTTCTTCGGTTATAAAATTCTTCTTCTAAGTTTCTTATATTTGGAAATGTTTTTTCCAATCTGTGCCCTAATTCGTGAATAGCAGTAGCCATACTCTCTTGATCGGTATATCCTGAGATGCAAACTAAATCTATTCCGCTTGGATCTTCTCTAAAAAAGCCTCTAGTAGTTGTTTTTAAATTTACTTTTCCTCTTTCTTCCATTTTGTCTATCCATGCTTGTGGATAAACCTTTACACCATTAACAAAATGAGGAGTAGCCTTAGATGTTTTACTGTTCACAAGTTTTTGTTTTATTTGTGAATCTGATAATTTCGTCATTTCTCTATGTTTACCGAGTTCACTTGTCATAAAATCTACATTTTGTTTAAAAATCTCTTTAGATACATTCATAAGATTTTCAAGGCTTTGACGTTTCTCTTCTTGTAATTTGTCAACATTAGGCTTAATTTCAGAAATTTGTTTTTGAATTTCTGCTTTTTTTGTTTCGCTTAAATTGTCATTTAAACTTAGTTCAAGATTTTTTAACTTAATTTTTTCGTTATTGTATTTTTTTCTTAAATCGTCATATTCTTGCTCTTTTGTTTTACTATATTCTTGACCTTTTAAGTTATTTATTTTGTCTTTGATATAGTCTGAATATGCAGATCCAACGGCTTGTATATCATGTTCAAAATAGCCGTTCGGATCTTTATTATCTTGTACTATTTTACGTATAGCGTTAAAGCGTTGCTCTGGTGTATGATTTGGATTAGATTTTTTATAATCATTTAAGATTTGTGATAATTTTTCGCTATGTCTTTTATTTGCTATTTTTTGCCCCTCTTTTGAATCTTTTTTTATTTCTAAAGTTTTATCTTGTATTTTTTGTTTTTGTAATGCACTTTCTGTAGATAAACCTTTCATTGTAAGATTTAAGGCAATATCTTTATCTTGATCGAATTTTATTAATCCATTATCAGACATCTGCTTTAATATATTTAGACCCCAATAATTGTTGTGATTTTCTTTGTATATCCGTTCTGCATTTCTTAGCTGTTCTTCATTAGATATTTTGCTAAAATCTATTTCTTCAAATAATGGCTGTTTGTATTTAATGCTATTAGATGTATTTTGTAAAATACTTGCCATTTTTTCATATTTTTTTTCTATCTTTTTTTCTATTATTAAAATCATTGATTAGATTATCAATAGCTTGTGTTTCTTGTTCATTAAAAGAAAATCTATTATAAAAGTTATAAAATTTCTTATTAAAAGCATTAAGTTGCTCTTCTGCGGTTTGATTTTCTAAATTTTCAGTTTTTGCAGGATCTTTGTTTTCTGGATTATCAACATTTGCAGGATCTGTATTAGCAGGATTATTCACAGTCTGAAAAGGTATAGTTTGCCCGTTCATTAAATCGGCTCTATGGTTTTTAGCATTAACAAACATCTGTGCGCCCATTTGTTCATTTTTGCCGTGTTCTGGAACGGCTGAAATGTGTTTGCCGTTGAACTTGCCACCCATACCGCCTAATACTTCGCCCGTTTCGCTGTCTAATAATGCAGGTCTGCCCTTGTTTTCCTTGCCGTTTGGATGTACGGTGATCCACTTAGGATCGTCAAGTGCTAATTTTGAATCATTAACAAGTCTATGCTGTTTCCCTTTTGCGTAAGCAATACCAAGTTTAAAAGCCTTTCCCAGTTTATAAGCGTATTCACGATCCATTTTTTTTATCCTTAAATTCCGTTAATATCATAAGTGATTGAACGCAACAAACGGCCGTCTAGTTCTAAAGCCTTTGTTGCATCTGAATTGTTTTTTAAAGAGATATTGCGCTTTTTAAGTGTTTCCCTGGTCCCCTTTGTTTGATGTTCATCTAGCGTTTTGCCATACATCAAAAGAGTTAAAGGCGATCTTGCTGTAAATGTGCCTTTACCGTTAGTGTGGATTGTGGTCTGTAGATCCTGTACGGCCATAATTCCCAACTGTTTAAAAGCGTTAAAAGCGACCTGATAGGGATTTAAAACAAAATTTTTTAAAAGCCTTGCTCCAACTTTCTGCCAAGTGCCTTTTCTGGTCTGTGCGGTGTAACCAAAAATAGGGCGGGGAGGCATAGTCAAAGTGCTTGTTTTGAGATGTATATTATGTGTGTGTGCGAGCCAGCCTCTTTGTTTTCCTGTTACGGCCTGTACCCAGCCATATTCTAAATATGTCGCTACTTCTGCAATCGGTGTGCCGTTGTCATAAGTCAGGCCTTCTTCTACGCCCACATTAAGATTGATTTTTTTAACTTTGTCTAAGTCACTGATCAGGCGGTCAACGTTGCCAAGATCGATCTTTACTTCAAAATCTGCCATTTAAACCGCCTTTTTTGTAGGAAAAACGTAAAAAACGTCATTTAAAAACAGTTTTTACGTTTTTTATGTTGTTATCAATAAGGATGAAAATGTTTAGATATATACACCCTGCCGCCTTTTCTGTAACTCTGTGACATAATCCAGAATTGTGATCCGCATGGTGTCTGTAACCACCATTGAGCAGTTAAAGAGTTTGCTCTTAACAAATCAAAAGATGTAGAAACAGATCCCTGTGATGCGCTTGCAATTCTGCCCTGCTGCCCTGCCGGATTTAACGCTAACATAGTTAAGTGACAAGTAGCAAGATATAACAGGCGTTTTCTAGTCAATACTTTAGGCGGATTATAAGGAAACATTGATCCGTTTTCGTTTCCTAACCACTCTGCAACAGTGTCAAAGTTTTCTTGTATCTGTGTTTCGGTTATATCGCCATTAACATAGGCGGTATTTATCGCAGGAAATAAACTCAAAAATTCACTTAGAGAAAATGTGACAACTGCCATTTTTACCGCCTTATGTTACAAATTAAAAGCTAGAATCTTCGGCTTTTGGATCAAGTCCTGTTTCAGTCTCTTTGATCTGATCCTGAATGTCTTTTGATTTCTTAGCCTCGCTTACAGAATCAACTTTGAATACGCAAGGAGGTAAACCGTTCCAGGAATTAAACATTCTTTCTTTGCCGTGCAGCTTGAATAGAGCCTCCCAGTCTGAACGTGGTAACTGCTGATAGATAGCATTTCCTTTATCAGTTAGAATACCGCCCTTTTGTCCTCTCAGATGATCGTCTAGGCCTGCAAGATGAATCTTTTTATATCCACCTTTACCGTCTGGAATATCGTCAAAGATGTGACCGTTTCTCAGTGAAACACATAGAGTAACTACATCCGCCCCGGTTAAAGTTTCTTTCTCGTTTTTATCTTCAACGGTTGATCCAACTACATCTACTGCGACCTCTTCCGCTACATTCTCTGTTTTCTTTGGTCTTGCCATAATATTTAAACCTCATTTGCAAATGAATTTTGTATATTTTAAAGGGATATAAAAAATATATCCCTTTCAATTATAGCCATTAAATCAAATTTATAAAATAGATTTAATTTCAAAAATACACACCTAACAAATATATTTTTATTAGGTGCGTAATTTTTGACTATACCCCAAGCATAGTACTGATCAAGCTGCTCCTTTTGAGTATGCAGCCCCATGAGGTGCCGACCATCTTTAACTTCTGACCTGATACAGTCTGAACAATTCGGCCTACTCTTAGCTTATCAGCAAAAGCCACGTTCATAGTATCAACACCATACAGAGAAGGAATAATCATCTTGATTTCTTCGCCTGCCTGAGTGCTTAACTCTGGTAACTGTACAACCTCTAAATTAGGGAAATTCTGCTTTAACATCTGCAGTGCGGTTAAGCCGAACTGATTAGGAGCTGACAGATAAGATACAACAGAATTTGAGACAGCTAGAATAACTCTCTCATTCTGGCTAATATTACCGCCATTCTTAGATGATAACTCAGACCATAATTTGAGCACGTCATTATATACATGATTACCGGCATTTGCAGGATCGTTGTTTACCTTATCGGCCCAAGTGGTATATGAAGATCCGCCAATGGTTACAGTAGAAGGATTGATTGATGGATTTAAATTAGGTTCATTGAGTACGCCATAATTTTGCTTATTTGACACGCCAAATAAGTAAAACTGATTCTGCTTTCTTGCGATAATATCCGCACCTGCTAGCTGCTTGCGTGACTGTAAAGCAATCTTTGCGGTATTAGCTTTGTCAACTTCAAGATCGCCAAACTGAATTACAGTCTGGAATCTTGCCAGCTCTCTAACGTTGTACTCATAATTAACGTCAGTAGTTACATTCTCGGTGCGATCTGAGTATGCAGTTACATCAGAGATGCGCTCCTCGCAAACGTAATTATAGTATTCCTGTTCCCAAGTGCCCTGTTTAACTTCAGGTGCTAGCTTGTTAGCGTTGGTTACACCGAATAAGATCTCAACGATCTGAGGATCGATATACTGGAAGAATGAGGCAGGATAACCCACATTAGCCTGTGTCTGCATAGCGGCATCCATAGCCAGCTTTGTCTTAGAAAAATCAGTTCTGATTTTTCCGTTGACAGAATCATAGGCCATAACGCCCTTTGCGCCCTCAAAAACAATGCCTTTTGCTCTTAATTTCTCTAAGGTAAGCATAATTTTTTACTCCTAAAACCTTTTAAAATCAGTTAGTTAAATCTTTCAATGATAACTACATCACCAGCGTTAGCACTTGCACCACCGTTAGGTATTACAACTTTAAAGCCGGTATCTACTTCGCCTGTTCCTGCGGTTGCTGCCAGGTTAATTGCTCCTGTAGTTGGATTTACAAAAACCTTTGCACCTGCAGTAATTCCTGTTAGACCAGTAGGAACGTTGATGTAGAATTGTCCCTGAACTGCTACGGTAACGACTGCGCCCTCTGGTAGAACGTCTAAAGCCTCAGTGAGAACATTCTCAAAAGTTGCATCCATCACACGCTCAACAAAACCCAAAGGAGCTGCACTTTCTGCACCTGTACCAGATGCAATGGCAAATGGTGCGCCCTGTGCGTTTCCGTTTGTCTTAGCAAAAGCAAAACCGCCCACTTTAACAGTACCGTCAGATAAAGGCTGATAAGCTAAGTATCTTGCTGAATCAGTAGCTACTTTCTGGCCTGCTACACCGATTGCAGGTAATAAATTAACTGTTTTCTGAACCATTTTTTAAACCCTCTTAAAAATTAGATTGATTCTCTGATGTTATTTAGCAGGTTATCGGCTGCATCCTCTTTAACTGTACGCTTTGAATCGCCTACAAGTTTCTTGGAGGACATATAGCCTAAGTACATTGCTCTACACTCTTTAGCAGTCATACCCTTAGTGTTTAGACCTTCCTTACGGCAGGCCATACGATACACTGCACCGGCACTGTCAAAAGATAGCGGATCAACGTTGCCTAAAGTACGCTTACAGTTTGAAACGGCCTTAATTTTTGCGCTCATTTCAGCCTTGATCTTGTTATGAATTGACTGAGTGATCTTTGATATAGAATCCTCGCCTAGTGCTCGCTTTTCGCCCTCACTCTCATGTAAAGAATCAAGGTGCTTAGGCTCGTCTTTCTCTTTCTTCTCACCATACTTAACACCCTCGGCAAAAGCCTTCTGAATCAGCGGATCTTCTTTATCCATGCCGCAACGGTCAAGAGCTGCTTTCTGATCTTCATCAAAAACAGGTTTATCCTCTTTCTTTTCCTCGTCAGAATCAGTATCCAGATTTTCATCATCTGCGCCTAGATCTTCCTCGCTTTCGATCTCTTCCTTATCGTCAAGATCTTCGTCACCGTCTGCATTAACATTTTCTTTCTCTTCATCTTTTTCTTCGATTTCAAGATCATCATCTTCTGCAGGCTTTGCCTTTAGAGCAATAATTTCTTCGATCTGTGCTTTTGCCTCGTCTTTGTCGATTCCGGCCTCTTCTAACTTGGTTAGAAATTCATTTAGTTTTTCTTCCATCTGGAGATCTCCATCTTTTTCGTGTTTGTCAACAACGTTGCCTTTTGCATCTGTCTTATGCAAATCTTTGAGCTTTTGAGCAAGTGC
>NZ_JBGVMC010000371.1:0-2957 GCF_045124615.1 Succinivibrio sp. | reverse complement strand
AAAAGCTCACCGCCAACACCGCCGCAGCCGATTAGAACAATATCAATTCTCTGAAGAGAGTTGAAGAAAGCTGTATGAGCAAAAGCAACAGCTTCTGTTGCACGCTTTTGAGAGATTACAGCAGAAATAGAACGCTCTGATGAGCCCTGAGCAATTGCTCTGATATTAACATTAGCCTCAGCTAAAGCTCTGAAGAATTTGCCAGAGATACCACGAACCATGCGCATTCCGTCACCAACTACAGAAATAATTGCGCATCCTTCCTTAACTTCGATTGGATTTAGAAGTCCTTCTTTAAACTCTAATCTGAACTCTGATGAAATAACTTTCTTTGCTTTTGCAAGTTCTGACTGAGGAATACAGAATGAAATTGAGTACTCTGATGATGACTGAGTAATAAGAGTGATTGATACACCCGCACGTGAAACTGCAGTGAACAGTCTGCCTGCCATACCAACCATACCCTTCATACCAGGGCCAGAAATATTGATAAGAGCAATATTCTTAAGATCGGTAATACCCTTGATAGGTACACTTAAATCAGTTTGCTCAGAAATCAAGGTACCAGGACCTTGTGGATTTTTTGTATTCTTTGCAAGGCATGGGATCTTGAACTGAGCAATTGGAGCAATTGTTCTTGGATGAAGAACCTTTGCACCAAAGTATGATAATTCCATTGCCTCAGCATATGACATCTTCTTTAGTAGAACTGCACCTTCAACAGCACGAGGATCGCAGCTGTAAACACCATCAACATCAGACCAGATTTCACAGCACTCAGCCTGAGAGATTGCAGCTAAACATGCTGCTGAATAGTCAGAGCCGTTTCTGCCAAGTAAAACAAGTTCTCCTTTTGAATTACCGCCACAGAAACCAGACATCAGAGTGATAGCTTCCTTATCATCCTCCAATGCAGCATACTTGGCCTTTGATAGTTCAATATTAACAGATGACTCCATATAGCCACCTTCTGTAACAAGAACCTCAACAGGATTGATGATTCTAACCTTTTTACCAAGAGCCTTTAAAAGCTCTGACATGATTAGAATTGAAAAACTCTCACCACGGCTTTCAACAAATGCCATAACCTGTTCTGGGCATACACCTAGAAGAACCATACCATCAAGTCTCTGCTTGATGACAGTCATTGTATTGTTGAACTCTGCTAATACCTTATCAGTATCAAAAGTAGCATGTCTTTTACCTAAATCTGTAATGATTGGCTCAACAATAGCTCTAATCTGTTCAAATTCTTTATCTGCACTGTTACCCTGTGCGCCCTGATTAACTAAAGCTACCAAAAGGTTGGTAATCTTTGCAGGTGCAGAAAGAACTAATGCTGTCTGAGTCCTTGAAGCAGTATCAAGGGCAATTTTTGCAACATCCTCAAACCTGTCAGAATTTGCAACTGATGTACCACCAAACTTTAGTACGCGCATAAAACAATGCTCCTGTTTAATTTTTTACCGATAATAATTTTTCTATAAAAGGTATATTTTCAAGATAATTGTGCACTTTGTCAATGTATGAAAACAGTTACATAAAGAAAAAAATATTATCGTTTTGTATAAAAGAGCAATTAGATCAATATGGACTTTATATAGCAACACTTCTTTAATTGCACTATTGGCCATAACAGCAAAATTTTCTTTTGTATCTTTCCGTAAAGAAGAAATCTTTTAACTGATAATATTGAATCAATTTAAATGGTCAGAGCATATATCTTACGAATCATATAGTGATGCAATATGGCAACGGCAGAAACTGCAATTATTGCAAGAACTGGCAAATACTACATAAGAATTTCTCTTTTTAATAACCAATTCAAACATAATTTTATTTATTTTCAATAAGTTAATATTTTGGCATTAACTATGCTTTTGTTTTACTGATTCGTACAAACAAATTGCTAATAAAGATAACAAAATGAACTGCATCAGTATTCTTTCTCTAAATATGATTGCAAGTGCTACTGAAAAGAAAGTATGCACAGTTAACAATGACAATCAGACTATCTCTCAATCAAAAGAGAGCTTTAGCTCTTTTTATTCAGACTCTATTTCCCGTTCACGAGATGTTTTAGCTTCTTGTACAACAAGAGCTTGCTATGAGCAGAACGTTGATGATTTAGAAGATATAAAAAACACAGATGATCTTAAAGATGAGTACTGCATGAATGAAAATGAGTTAGACGATAACTTAACAGGCAGTAAAAACTCAGATAAAGATAATAAGGACAATGATTCACAATACTCTTCAGATTCAGGTACCGATCTTAAAAACAGCCTAGATGATCTTATCTGTTCTGATGAACTGTTAGATACACTTAATCAAAACTCAGACGAGCTGAATGTTGATGTTCTTGATAATATGCCTATTGTTCTTGAGAGCACAAAGCTAACCCCCGTATCATCTAAAGTATCAGTTCTTATTGATAATATGATTGATTCTCTTACAAGAAGTAAGATAAGCAATGCCTTAAATGAAAGAAACAATATTTCATCAAAAATTGGATCACTTTCATATCTGAACAGTGAACTTACAAAACAGTTAAATAATGTTAGCTCAGCTGACAGCAATAACAACAATTACAAAATTGTCTATCAGATTTACTTTACCTATCTTGTTACATTAAAAGAACTATCTGCCCTTAAACAGACTAAAGAGAGATTTAACTATAAGGAGCAGAAGAAAAAAGCTGAGAATAGAATTAAGAGAAGACAGCTTGCAGACAAAGAGGCCTTTTTAGACTTTCAAAAAGGATTCTTGCAGCTTGATTGATTAAGATAGTTCATGGATAAACGAAATTAAAAATTCTCTTTTTTGTCTGCATGCTTAAGAATAGCATCTTTTGCCGCTTTATCTGCTTTATCAAATTCTTCAAAAAAGGACGTTATTTTCTTTAGAAAATATTCGTCTCTTACAATAATGCCTTGTTTTATAACCGTAATAGCTTG
>NZ_JBGVMC010000370.1:0-2343 GCF_045124615.1 Succinivibrio sp. | reverse complement strand
GCTAAAATTGCTTAAGGTCTTGGGTATGTTTTTCTTTAGCATTTTTCTTCTCACTATTTTGTATAAAGGATCAAAAAAACTTAATTCGGACATGACAATGGTGTAAAATACTGAGCAATTATTTGTTTTAAAAAAGAGTTTTACCATGTCAGATAACAAAACAATTTTAGTTACAAATGCACTTCCATATTCAAACGGCCCTATTCATTTAGGCCATATGCTTGAGCATATTCAGTCTGATATCTATGTTAGATTCAACAGAGCTATCGGAAACAAGGTTTTCTATGTATGTGGTGATGACTGCCACGGTACACCTGTTATGATCAAGGCAAACTCTCTTGGTATCACTCCAGAGCAGATGATCGAAATAACATCAAAGGATCATGATGAAGACTTAAAAGGTTTCCTTGTACAGTACGATAACTACTACCGTACTCATTCAAAAGAGAATGAGGAAATCTCAGCTTATATGTACAACAAGGCAAAAGAGAATGGTTATATTCTGACAAAAACCATCTCACAGCTTTTTGATCCTGAAAAGAATATGTTCCTGCCTGATCGTTTTGTAAAAGGCACATGTCCAAAATGTGGTGCAAAGGATCAGTACGGTGACAACTGCGAGGTATGCGGTGCAACATATTCACCTACCGAGCTTAAGGATGCATATTCAGTTATTTCAGGTGCAAAACCTGTTTTAAAGGACTCTCTGCACTACTTCTTTGATCTGCCAAAGGCAAAGGATTTCCTTCATGAGTATATTAAAAACTCAGGCTGTATCCAGTCAGAGATGGCTAACAAACTTGAAGAGTGGTTTGAGCAGGGCTTAAAACCATGGGATATCTCAAGAGATGCACCTTACTTTGGTTTTAAAATTCCAGGAACTGAAGATAAATACTTCTATGTATGGATGGATGCTCCTATAGGTTATTTTGCATCATTAAAGAATCTTTGTGAAAAAACAGGAAACAACTTTGATGAATTTATAAAAGAAGGCTCTGATGTAAAGATGGTTCACTTTATCGGTAAGGACATTCTTTACTTCCATTCACTGTTCTGGCCTGCAACATTAAAGGCTGCACAGTTAAGATTGCCAGACAATATCTTTGTTCACGGCTATGTAACAGTAAACGGTGCGAAGATGTCAAAATCAAAGGGCACATTCATCAAGGCAAAGACCTTCTTGAAATTCTTAAAGCCAGAGACTCTTCGTTACTACTTTGCATCAAAGATGAATTCATCTGCTGTTGATATCGATCTGTCACTTGATGACTTCATGGCAAAGGTAAATTCAGATATCGTAGGTAAGGTTGTAAATCTTGCATCAAGAACCGCAGGTTTCATTGCAAAGAGATTTGATTCAAAACTCTCTGACAAGCCAAATAACAAAGAGCTTTTAGACAAGGCTGCATCAATTAAGGATAGCGTTATCAAGAGCTATTCTGAAAGAAACTATGCAGATGCAATTCGTACAATCATGGCACTTGCTGATGAGGCAAACCGTTATATTGATGCTATGGCTCCTTGGGTTATTGCAAAAGAAGAAGGCAAAGATGAGCTGCTTCAGGCTGTTTGTTCTGATGGTATCAACCTGTTCAGAGCTTTAATTACTTATCTGTCACCTGTGTTACCTGAGGTTGCAAAGAATGCTGAGGAGTTCTTAAACAGCACCCTTTCATTTGATTCACTTGCAACTCCTCTTTGCAACCATTCAATCAATAAGTTCAAGCCTCTATTCACAAGAATTGAAAAGACTCAGATTGATGCAATGATTGAATGCTCAAAAGAAGATCTAAAAGAAGCTAAAAAAGCTGAACAGAAAGTTGAGAATAAAACTTCTGAGTATGAGCCTTTAGCTGATCAGATCACAATTGATGATTTTGCAAAGGTTGACTTAAGAGTAGGTACTATTATTGAGGCTCAGGAAGTTGCTGAGGCAAAGAAACTGTTAAAGTTAACTGTTGATATCGGTTTTGAAAAGAGACAGGTATTTGCAGGTATCAAGCAGGCTTATACCGATGTAAACTCTCTAATTGGTCGTAAGGTTGTTCTTGTTGCAAATCTAAAGCCACGTCAGATGAAGTTTGGCTTATCTGAGGGTATGGTTACTGCTGCAGGTCCCGGTGCATCTGAGGTTTATCTGCTTTCAGTAGATTCAGGCGCAAAAAACGGTGACAGAATACATTAAAAACCAGTTATTATCAAAGGAGCTGGTTTTTACCAGCTCTTTTTTTATCTGTACACTATTATGAATATAAAAAATTATCAAACTTATAAAAAGGAAATAAAGAATCAGTTAAAACTGTTTGTGCCTTTCCTACTAGGGCAGCTTTCAAGCTGTGCTAT
>NZ_JBGVMC010000369.1:0-9215 GCF_045124615.1 Succinivibrio sp. | reverse complement strand
TTTATGTTATTTGGAAAATATACTTACGCTGCTGAAGGGTAATAATGTTGTCGATTTTTGAGAAAAAACATCCTATCTTTTTCTGCTCATCATAATTTGGAGTCATACAGTATGTTTTATTGATTACAGTTTTTGATAAACTTGGAACTCCTGTTGACTCATCTTTCTTTTTCCAGTCGATATTTTGAAATATACAATAGAGAAAATCTAAGTCTTGTTCTTTCTTTGGAATGGCATAAAACAAGGTGTCAACGGTCCAAAATGGAGCTCGTAGAATATATGGTTTATCAATTGTTCCTTTTCTTCCTATACCAATAGCGTCTTCTTTCCATGACAAAGCTTCATTAACGCTAAGCATATATCCACCTGTTCCATAGACAGGAATATCTCCTTCAGACAGATGTTTATAATCTCTACCACTGCCAACATCTTTTATTTGTTCTAACTTACGCTGTTCCCAAGCAATGACAAGAAAATAAATTTCATATCTAATGGTTATTCGATGTAATCAACAAACTGTAGTATTATTTTTTCACTTCTTAGATTCCATTTTTATGAATTAAAACAACCCACCTTATAAATTGGCACCACATTTGCATAATAAAAACTTAGGATAAACTTTGAGTTTATCTTTAAGTGGATAAAATACTGATAATAAATAAAAATTTACTATCTGAAGCGAAATAAAGAGGAATGTGGTATGCAAATAATTGCCTCTACGCAGAATGAAAAATTGTTAAATCTTGCCACTTCTGCCAGTGATAGAAATACTGACAGATCATCAGGTATGGATTTTTCATATCTTTTCAATCTAGCCAAGACTAGTGACTCAATAAATGCTTCTCCTGTAAAGCAGCAAAACAAAGCTACTCGTACTGATAGAAATACTCAGAGTCTTTATGGTGAGAATAAAAAAGATCTTTCTGTAATAAAAAAAGAAAACACAGTAACTTTCAAGCAAGGAAATATTGCAAGAAAGAGTAGTTCTTCTGAGACTTCATCTCGATATGAGAAGTTGGATCAGGATGTTTTAAATAAGAACAAATCTGATCCATTCAAAAATTTTAATGAATCTGATGAATGTAAAGAAATAAAAGAACAAGCAAAAATAATTTGTGAAGATGAGGTAAACAACGATGCTATTACTGATCAAGAGAATAATCAGGCAGTACAGGGGCAGATAATAAACAACTATAAACTGCTTGAAACACCAAATACATATGCAGATGTGCAGGCAGAATCAAGACCTATTACAGATGAAGATATTGAAGCTTTAGAGGCTTTAAAAAACGCAGAAAACATAAACCCAGATGAAATATCTGATCCTAATGCAGAATCTTTAACTGATATCTTTTTAAAGTCAACTTTAAAGATTAAGGAAGAAGATGAGGTTGACGAAGAGCAGACTGATGAAGAAACTGAAGAGGAAACAGCCAATAATATTGCTGACAACGTAAAGAAACTGGCAATAAAGGATCTATCTTCATCAGATAAGACTCTAAAGACACAAATAGCATCAATGTTAGCTGAACTTAATGCTGAATCTGTTGAGGTAGTGGATAAAATAGATACAGCACAGAGTATCAATGACGATGAGTTTGGTGCAAAGACCTTTGAGGCTATAGAAGATTCAATTATAGCTTCAATGGAGCTTGAAGAGAATTCACACAACATCGAGAAAGAAGAGCTTCTCCCTGAGGAAAATGAAGCTAGCGAGTTTAAAAAGTCTCTTGATATATTAAAAGCAGCTGTAAAGGGAAGTGATTCAGAGACAGATGTAAGTGAAGAGTCTTTAGCATCAGATGAGTTTGTAAATCCTGATGAAAATACTGCTAACAGTAGAGATGCTGTTAAAAACACAATTGTCCTTCGTGATCAGAAGAATGCTGATTCATTAAAAGGCAGTAACGGATCTTCATCAAAGGATAGTGGTTCATCACTTGGTGGTAATCAGAATCAGACATCTGCAAGCGCATTTATTAAGGAGATGAATGCAAAGAGTGCAACTACTCAGAGTACTCAATCATCATTCTCAACACTTCTGATGTCATCTAATCTAAAGCAAAATGCTCAGCAGATAACAGAATCCGTTATGAAGATGGCTGCAAAAAACCTAAAGAGCGTTAATATCCAGTTATCACCTGAAGGTATGGGTAAGCTCAAAATAAGCATTGATATGACAAAATCTGATGAGGTTGCATCTGTATCAATCAGTGCAAGCAACCAGGCAACCAAGCAGTTAGTAGAGCAGGGATTATCTGATCTTAAAGAAAGACTGATGGCAAATGACATCAAGGCTGATCCTAAAGTTGAAGAGTACAGCGAGCAGGAGCAGTCAGGTCATCAGCAGGGGCAGTCAGAAAAAAATTCTGAAGATCACAAAAAAGAGCACAATTTAGCTGACAATGGCGAAAATATCGAGTTCGTTGATGATAATCTCAGCTTTGAAAGTCTAATTAACTCACAAAATATAGACTTTATGAGCAAATTTGCATAAAAAATCAAATAATTATTTGATGCAATATGCCATAATAAAAGAAAACTAAGGAGAGTCCTATGGCAGCAAACAATAAAGACGATGATCTAGAAGAAGAAAAGCCTGGCAAAAAGAAAAAACTTCTGATGCTTATTCTGATAGTTTTACTACTGTTAGGTGTATCTGCTGGAGGTCTTTTAGTTTATGATAAATTCATAAACGACAAAAACGAAGGTCCAACTCCAGAGGAAATTGCTGCTCAGAAGGCAAAAGAGGAGCTTGAACAGCGTTTGCTTCAAAAGGAGATCTATGTTCCTTTAGGAGCTCCTTTTACCTATACTGTTAAGGGAGAGCGCCGAACCCACAATGGTCAGTTAGAGGCTGTTTTAGTGGTTGTCGGTGAAGAAAACGAAGCTTTGGCAAAAAAGCATCTTGTACTTCTAAATTCAGTTGTATTTGATAAGCTTTCAGCTCAGACTTATGAATCATTGCTTCTTCCTACAGGACGAAACAGACTGAAAAGAGAATTACTAGATGCGGTACGTGCCCGTATGACTGAGGTTGCAAAAGCACCTGTCGTAGAGCAGGTACTGTTTACAAGCTTTGTTTTACAGTAATGGAGCTTAATCTGTGACAGAATATTTAACACAGGATGAAATTGACGCCCTTCTGCACGGTGCAGATGATGTAGAGCCAGAGGTTCCCCAGGACTCCACGGGTATTAAATCCTTTGACTTTGGCTCTCAGGAACGTATTGTCCGTGGTCGTATGCCAACACTTGAGCTTGTTGACGAACGATTTGCAAGACATATGCGTATCAGTCTTTTCAACATGATGAGACATTCTGCTGAAGTTACCTGGACTGGCGTTAATATGATGAAATTTGGTGAGTATGTACAGGGACTGTATGTGCCTACCTCTTTGAACATGGTCCGTTTCAGACCATTGAAGGGTACTGCACTTATTACCCTTGAATCAAAACTCGTATTCATCATGGTGGAAAACTTCTTTGGTGGTGAAGGTCGATTCAGAACCAAGATTGAAGGTCGTGAATTCACACCAACTGAAAGACGTATTATTCAGAAACTTTTAAAGATGGTGTTTGCCGATTACAAGGACGCATGGGCTCCTGTAATGGACGTTGAGTTTGAGTACTTAGACTCTGAAGTTAACCCATCAATGGCAAACATTGTTAGCCCATCAGAAGTTTTAGTTGTAAACCAGTTCCATATCGATCTTGACGGTGGCGGCGGTGATTTGCATATCTGCTTCCCATATTCAATGATTGAGCCTATCAGAGAACTTTTAGATGCCGGTGTTCAGTCAGATAAAGGTGATACTGATGTTCGCTGGAACAAGGCTCTTCGTGAAGAGGTTATGGATGTAAATGTTGATATGAGAGTAAAGCTTTTAGATACTCTTGTGTCACTAAGAGATATCATGGACTTTAAGGTCGGTGATGTTTTAAATGTTGAGATTCCGCCAAATCTTTTAGTATATATTGAAGATCTGCCAAGCTACCATGCAAAGCTAGGTCAGGTAAAAGATAAGATGGCAATTAAAATCTCTGAGGTCCTAGAGAGACCTAAGAGTGTTAAGAATGATTTAAGCTTCATTAAAGGCAATAATATTTCTGTTGCGGATGATGATGACGTTGAAGAATTTGATGATGATTAGCAGGTAGTATTATGTCAGATGATCAGAAATTAGCAGACGAGTGGGCAGCAGCCTTAGGCGCTCAGGAAGAGGCAGGTCAGGTTGAAGGTGTTGCTGTAGAGCAGTTCGATGAGGACAGTTCTTCTGCAAAGGCTCCTTTATCTGTTGAAGAAAGAAAAAAACTTGATTCAATTCTTGATATTCCTGTAACCATTACTATGGAAGTTGGTCATGCAAAGATTTCTATCAGAAATTTATTGCAGTTAAACCAGGGTTCTGTAATTGAGCTTGAAAGATTAGCAGGTGAACCATTAGATGTTCTTGTAAACGGTACTCTTATCGCTCATGGTGAAGTGGTTGTTGTTAACGACAAGTTCGGTATCCGTTTAACAGACGTTATCTCTCAGGTTGAAAGAATCAAGAAGCTTCAGTAATTATGGGAAAAATTATAAGCATTGTTCTAATGCTTCTTTCATCTTCTGTATATGCTGATGAAACTGCAACTAACAGGGGTCTTGTTTCATCGGCTAATATCGTTTCATGGATTACATCTACCTTTGTAATCCTTTTTATTATCATGATTTTAGCTTATCTTCTGAAAAAGACACGTTTTGGTCGAGTTAATACAGGGGAACTCAGAATTGAAAATCAGCTTTTTTTAGGCCCAAAACAAAAGATTATGGTAGTAAATGCCTATGGAAGAAAAGTGCTTTTAGGCGTTACAGTCAATCAGATAAATTATCTTACAGATCTTGATGCAAATAAGTCTGATTTTGAGACTCTTTTAAAAGGATCTGCTTTGCAAAACGATAAGCCTCAAGAGAGTAGCGATGATACTAAGTAATGAAAACTATATGGGCAATACAAAAGCCATCATCAAAAGGTTAGCTTCATTAAAGAAGACTTTCTTTGTAAGTCTTTGTCTTACAGTTTTCTTCGGAGCAATACTTTGCTTTTCTCAAAGTGCCTATGCTGAAAACACTCTTGATATATCTGCCTTTACAGTAAAGACAAATCCTGATGGAACTCAGGATTACTCACTGTCACTACAGGTTGTTATCCTGATGACGCTTCTGTCTTTTCTGCCATCAATCCTTGTGATGATGACATCTTTTACAAGAATCGTCATTGTTCTATCAATTTTAAGACAGGCCATAGGTCTTCAGACTGCACCTTCTAATCAGGTTTTAGTCGGTATCTCTCTTTTCCTGACACTTTTTGTCATGACACCTGTTTTTGATGATATCTATACACAGGCAATAGAGCCTTATATGCAGGAGAAAATACAGGCAAGAGAGGCTTTACAGATAGGTCAGAAACCAATTCATAAGTTTATGATAAATCAGACAAGAATGTCCGATCTGAGTGCATTTAGTGAATTTGCCAATATAAAAATCGATAAGCTTGAAGATGTACCTATGAGAGTACTTATTCCTGCTTTTGTGGTAAGTGAACTTAAGACTGCATTCCAGATTGGCTTTATGCTGTTTTTACCATTCTTAATCATTGACCTTGTTGTGGCATCAATCCTTATGGCTATGGGTATGATGATGCTCTCGCCTATGTTAGTGTCGCTCCCCTTTAAGCTTATGCTGTTTGTATTAGTTGACGGCTGGTCACTTATCATGGGAACTCTCATGTCAAGTTTCGGTCTGGGGACGGCCGGAGGGTAGTACATGGAACCAGAGATTTTTGTTGATATCGTCCGTCAGGCTTTAGGTTTAGTTGCGATACTGGTTAGTGCAAGTATCATTCCATCACTGGTGGTTGGTCTTTGTGTATCTATTTTCCAGGCTGCAACATCCATCAATGAGCAGACTTTATCATTTCTGCCAAGATTGCTTGTGACTGTTGGTGCTCTGATGTTCGGATCTCACTGGGGTCTTGAAAAGCTAATGTCATTTTTCAGATCCATTATTGATATGATACCTCAGGTTATCAGCTGATGAATTTTCTTGAGCCTGTAACTTTAGCTGCAGTAGCCCAGATAGTGTGGCCACTTTGCAGAATAAGTGCTTTTTTAGCAACTATGATGGTTATCTCTGGAAATTCCTTTCCTATGATGACAAGGGCTCTTTTATCTTTAGCAGTTACAGTCTGTTTTCTTCCATCAATTCCAAATCTTCCTGCAGATGCAGCCCCGTTTTCAGCTCCAGGTATTCTTACAACCATAAAAGAAGTCCTGATAGGACTCTGTATGGGTCTTGCAACTTTGCTAATTTCTCAGGCTTTTATTGTTGCAGGTCAGACTATTGCAATGCAGACAGGTTTAGGTTTTGCATCCCTTATCGATCCTGTATCAGGTACAAATACAGCTGTAGTAGGTCAGTTTTTTACAGTTCTTTGTACACTGGTATTTTTCAGTGTTAACGGTCATCTTATTTTCTTTAGGCTTCTTTTATTAAGCTTTGAAGTTTTACCAATAGGAAGTTTTCTTCCAGCTCAGGGGCTAAACGAATTTTTATTTTTCTTTGGCTCAATGTTTACAGCAGGTCTTGCCATGGCATTAACTGCAGTATGTACAATGCTGGTTGTAAATTTTACATTGGGTGTTATGACAAAGGCTGCACCTCAGTTAAACGTCTTCTCACTTGGATTTGCTGTTTCAATGGTTGTAGGCATGTTCGTTCTTATCTTCTCATTAAATGCATTTATGAGTAATTTTACGAACAACTTTAACGACGTGTTTGATGCAACCTGTGCCCTTATAGGCACAAGCTGCGATGGAGTATTAAGATAAGCTATTCAAAGGTATAGCAAGGCTTGTATTCTTTTTGTGACAGTAAAATACGATGCTGCTTTATGAAATTCTCAAGCAGTTTTCCAAGCTCATCGATAATCATCTTATCACCATGAAGAACAAAAGGTCCGTTCTTCTTGACTGCCTGAATTCCATAATCTTTAACATTACCTGCAACAATTCCAGAAAATGCGCTTCTTAAGTTTGCAGCAAGTTTCCAGTCTTCCTGTTCTTTTGTAAGATTTAATGACGACATAAATTCATGAGTTACTGTATTTGCAATCTGAAGCTCATAAGGAATTTTCATTGTCCAGTTAAAACAGTATGAATCATGTGTAATGGTTCTGTGATCAAATACTGATTCATTGTTCTTTTTAACTTTGTTTGCAACTGCTACAGGATCGTCAATAATCAGATCGTAGTATCTTGTAATTTCCTTACCAAAACATGTGATAAGAAAATCTTCAAGTGCTTTGAAATATTCTTCACTTTGTTTGTTACCAGTGAGAATTAAAGGTATGAAATTGTGTTTATTCTCTGGATGTAACTTTATTGAAAGAATATACAAAAGCTCTTCAGCTGTACCAGGTCCGCCTGGGAAGATAATAAGAGTATGACCAAGACGCACAAATGCTTCAAGTCTCTTTTCAATGTCAGGAAGAATAATAAGATCGTCAACCATTGTATTTGGAGGTTCAGCTGCAATAATAGATGGCTCTGTAAGGCCAATAAGTCTGCATTTTTCCTGAGAGCATTGCTGTGAATATCCCTGCAGTGATCCTTTCATAGGTGCTTCCATTACTCCAGGTCCGCATCCTGTGCAGATATCGATATAGCGAAGTCCCATTTCAAAACCTACTTTGTAGGCATAGTCATATTCTTCTTCGCTGATAGAATGTCCACCCCAGCACACTGCAATATTAGGTTTTGCACCTGCTTTTAAAACCTGTGCATTTCTTAAAATGATAAAAATAAGATGAGTAATATAATCTGATTCATTATCAAACTTATCTTTAACTGAAGCGTTAAGTAAAGAAGAGAGGTTTGTTAACTGAATAATATCTCTTAAAACAGAATAAAGATGATTTCTTAATTTTTTTATTACAATTCCATCAACAATTGCACTTTCAGGTGGATTTACTAGCTCTAGCTTTAAACCTCTTTCATTTCTAATGATGTTAATTTCAAAATCTTTTGAGTTTTCAAGCAGATCGGCTGAATTATCAGTGATATTACCTGAATTTAAAACTGCAAGTGAACAGTTTCTGTATAGTTCATAAAGCTCACCTTTTCCTGATAGAGAAATGGCATCAGCTTCATTTTTTGTTAAAAGTGCCATTGAACCAACTGGCCATACATCAACTACACTCATAAAATTCCTTTATTATCAAATACATTTCTTTTTACAGTATAGATAAGAATTGTTAAGAATGTTATGTTGTATGTTAAGAAAATGCTATTAATTCGATTTAATTTTGGTTTTGAAACTAAGTGCTTTTGAGCTAAAATAAAGCAAGTAAACAAAAATACGGATAAAGACTATGAGTGATAAATGCTTTAAACAACTGCCTATCGGAAATGAGGATTTTGCTTATATCGTTCAGAATGGTGGTTATTATGTTGATAAGACATCTTATTTAAAAAAAGTCTTTACCAATCTCTCCCCAGTGATCCTTTTCACAAGACCAAGACGCTTTGGTAAAACTCTTTTAATGGATATGTTTGCCACATTTTTAACTATTGGCAAAGATGGCAGTGATAACAGAGAGTTTAAAGAAAAAATCTTTGAAGGTCTCGAGATTTTAAAAGATAAAGAATTTACAGATAAATACATGGGGCAGTTCCCTGTTATTTTTATTTCTCTTAAAAAAGTTTATGGAGAAACATTTAAAGAGGCTTATGGAAAGCTTATTGAACTTGTTGCAGAGCTATGTGGTAACTTCAGTATATTGAAAGATAGTTCAAAACTCTCCAGCGAAGACAAAAAAGTTTTATCAATACTGCGAGATCAGGTAAATCTGCTAAATCCTGATTACAAGTTCATTCTGACAGGTGCATTAAATACTTTATCAAATTTTCTGTACAAGCATTATGGCAAGAAAGTCATACTTTTAATCGATGAGTATGATGTACCTTTAGCAAAGGCATCAGAGAAAGGTTATCACGATGAGATGGTAACTCTTATAAGCCAGTTCTTTGATTTCATGAAAATCACACCTAATAACAAGAACACAGAATATCCAATAGAAAAGATTGTTCTTACAGGATGTCTTAAGGTTGCAAAAAACAGCATCTTTACTGGTGTGAACAACATCACTGTTAATACTGTGCTTTCAGAAAATA
>NZ_JBGVMC010000368.1:0-11655 GCF_045124615.1 Succinivibrio sp. | reverse complement strand
TAATTTATCAGTGTCTTCATTTAAAATGCATGCTGAAATCATACATCCTCCTAAAGAATAAGAAGTCTAATTTAACTTCGGTTTATACACAAATCCTGTCAGGAAACCTGTCCTGCTTTAAAAAAAACGCCTTATTTTTTCACAAAACTGCAAAAAAAACATTAAATTTTTTGTAAAAAATATTAATAAAATTTTATTAAAACTAAATTTTATTAGTTTTTACAATTATTTAACTAAATGTTCAAAATTTTTCCAGTAGGCACCAAAATCTGGAAGAATATGTGCTCTTAGCAGTGTTACAACACGACCAATATTTCTTTCCTTGATTGCAGTTGCAATATTCTGATGCTCGATTATGGATTTTTGCATGTGTTCCATATTGTTGCCAAGTCTGTTTCTTGCTGTGTTCATAATTGCAGAAATTCTTTCAAAGGATGAAATGAAATAACTGTTTTCGCACAGATCTACAAGGTTTTTATGGAAAACAGAATCCTGATAAAGATAATCCTCTCCATTATTAGAAGATAGAGCAAATTTCATTTTTACAATTACTTTTTCGGTTTCTTCTATTAATCTTTCCTGATTTATAGCAAAAGAAAGGATCACACTTTGAGATTCAATCACAAATCTGAAGTTTAAAAGATCTAAAAGCTCTTTTGAATTTAGTGAGAATACATAAGTTCCACTTTTAGCTTTTCTTACAACAAGGCCTTCAGCCTGAAGTCTTTTTAAGGCATCACGGATAGGAGCCTTGTTAGCTGTAATAAGCTGTTCAAGCATTCTTTCAGAGATCTTCTCGCCCATAGCAAAAGAGCCAGAGATGATTTTCTCTTTTATCTGCTCATATACGATGTCTTTTTGAAGATTCTGCTCCATACCATACCTTAAGAAAATTAAAGATTTTTAGAGAATAAAGATCAGTTCTGTCTTAAAAATAAGTTATAGATATTATATAAACTGCAATCTAAAAATTCTCAAAAATAAACAAATGATAGTTAAATATAATAAAAATATGTGAATAAGCTCACAATTATTTTATTTTACAAAAATTTAACAAATTATTGAATAGAACTTTACGAATTAAGCAAAAAATAAAATATATCTACCAAAAAAGTAATGAGATCTAGTAAAATTACCCACAAAGTGTATAAATAAAGGAACACCATGCTTTCAAGTATAGTTTTTATCATTGTGGTTATGCTTCTGCTGCTAGCTGCATTGGACCTTTTTGTAGGCGTAAGTAATGACGCTGCTAACTTTTTAAATTCTGCAATCGGAACTAGAATCGCGCCACTTGCCGTTGTCATGGTGGTTGCTTCTTTAGGTGTTCTTATGGGAGCTACCTTTTCATCGGGAATGATGGAAATTGCAAGAAAAGGTATGCTTTATCCTGAAATGTTCAGCTTCGGTGAAATAATTCTTATCTTTGTCGCTGTAATGATTTCAGATGTCCTTCTACTTAATCTTTTCAATTCCTTCGGTCTTCCAACCTCTACAACAGTTTCAATTATTTTCGAGTTACTAGGCGCTGCAACATTCGCATCATTCTTTAAGGTTTATGGTACAGGCCTGTCCTACTCAGAAATTTTTAACTACATTAAGCTTGATAGAACAGCTACCATCGTTTCAGCTATTTTACTGTCAGTTGTAATTGCTTTTATTACAGGTATGGTAGTGCAGTTTATCTGCAGACTTCTTTTCACATTCAGATTTGAAAGAACTGTGAAATATCTAGGCGGTATCTACTGCGGTCTTTCAATCTCAGCAATTGCATACTTCCTCATCATGAAAGGTGCTAAGGGTGCATCATTCATGAAACCTGAGTATCTTGACTTTATGGATACCCATTTCTCATCAATTATGTGGAGTATATTTGCTGTATTTGCCCTAATCGGTCAGATAATGGTTCTTTTTAATAAGAATGTATTCAGACTTATTATTCTTGCCGGTACCTTCGCTCTTGCATTCTCATTTGCAGGAAACGATCTTGTAAACTTCGTTGGTGTTCCTCTAGCTGCACTTGACTCATATCAAAACTGGAGTCAGTTTGGTGCAGGTGATTCATCATTCATGATGGACTGTCTGAATGAGACTAACAGAACCTCAACAATATGGCTGTTCACAGCAGGTGCTATCATGTGTGTTACTCTGTGGGTGAGCAAGAAGGCAAGACAGGTTATTCAGACATCTATTAACCTCTCATCAAGTACATCAGGTACAAGAGAGCAGTTCGGTGCTTCAACTCTTGGCAGAATCATCACAAGAATTGGTCTTGGTGTTTCAAGAACTGTTTATAAATCTATTCCTGATTCTAGTGTTTCCTATATCAAGAAAAGATATACAAAGCCTCTTGTTAAGAAGGGTGAGGATAGACTGCCTTTTGACTATGTAAGAGCTTCAATAAATCTTGTTATTGCTGCAACACTAATCTCCGTTGCAACTTCATTAAAGCTTCCTTTATCAACCACTTACGTTTGCTTCATGGTTGCAATGGGAACCTCTTTTGCTGACGGTGCTTGGGACAGAGAGAGTGCTGTTTATAGAATATCAGGTGTGGTAACTGTTATTGCAGGCTGGTTCTTAACAGGTATTTCTGCCTTTACATTTGCCTGCTTTATCGGATTTATTCTGTTTAATCTAGGTTATATTGCAGCTCTTTGCATAACTCCATTTGTATTTGTTTTAATCATCTATACAAACTTCTTTAGAAAGTCAAAATCTGATGCTGCAATCAGTGCTCTTTCTGCAAAAACAGATCAGGAAATTCTTCAGTCTGTTGCAAATTCAGTACCTGAATATTTTACAAAGGAGCTTGAAAGCCTGCAGGTATCAATTGATGCCTTCTTTGATGACAACGAATTCCAGTTAAGAAGAGCTCGTAACAAGGCATCAAATATTCTTGAGTCTTTAAGTGAGAAGAGACGTGCTTACTATTCTCTTGCAATGGATAATACAAAAGATCTGCTTTCATCAAAGGTAGTATCAAAAGCTAAATGTACTAATGATGCTAAGTTCTTCTTCTATCTTGTGTTCTCAAATATGAAGGAAGCTTCAAAATCAGTTCATTATGCAATTGATCAGGCTGTAAATCATGTTGCAAACCGTCATACTATCTTTGGCGGCATCATGAAACAGAGTCTTTATGAACTGTTAAAGAGAGTTGAGCGATTAAATGACGATTTAGCATCCATAAGAGAACAGGCAAATTCCCAGTCTGTTGAAAGCCTAGTTAAGCATTCAAAGAAACTTAACCGTGATATCGATAAATGTCAGCTAGAATTAGTAGCTATTATCGGCTCAGAGCACGTATCTATGCATTCATCTGAGATGTATCTGACATTCTTGCAGTGTATGAGAGATATAGCAAACAGATATGTAGCTGTATGTATGCAGGCTCATGCCTTAGCTGAGATTGTATATGGCGTAAAATCCAGCAAGGATGCTGACAGTCAGGCTCAGAGCATTGTTATGGCAACAGCTTTCAGACAGGAAAGATCAGAACTTGCAATTTCAGATAACCAGACACAGTTATCTCCAGTTTTAAAGATTAGTGATGAGATACCTGCTCAAAGAGTTGGTTATCTTGTAGATAATGATGATTCTTATGTTGAGCTGCCAAAATCACCTGCTCAGATGGAATCTGAAAAATAAGAAATTAAAAAAAATGAAATAATACCTCAGTTTGTTTTATAACTACTGAGGTTTTTTATTTTAGTAGTTAAAGAAATCTTGTGATGCACCGTTAAATGTTTGTATTTCAATAAGGTATAACTTTGAATTAAGTCAAAATTTAATAATTTTGGATTAACATTATTGATAAACATTGCCGATAATAGTAACAAAGTATCAGTAGACTGCTGACGCTGTTTTTCTTATACAAATAAGGATGATTCATATGTTTGGTTGGTTTAATAATCTTGCAGTTAAGGCTAAACTTCTTGTTGCCTTCTCAGTTGTAATCGTATTAACACTCGTTATCTCAATTGTCTCCTTAGTAAATCTATCATCTATTAAGGGCTCTATTGAGTATGCTGATACAGAACTTTCAGGTAACTATAACCCTAATGTTGAAATCAGCGCACTTGTAAATGAGGTTAACGATCAGCTGTTTATTTTCGTAAATAATATTCGTGAATTTACTCCTGAAAATCAGGCTGCTGTTGAAAACAAGTTAACACAGATAAGTCAGTTTGCTGATAAGATTGACAGCACTAATTCAACAGAGTACACAAAACTCTTAAAGTCTGATATTGCAGAAGTTGTAGCAAATTACCATGAAAGACTTATTCCTGTCTTAAAGCGTAACTTCCAACCTATGGCTCGTGGTATTTACTCAGTAGAAATCTATCCAAAGTTAGTTGATGCAAATAAGATCATTGTCAAGATTAACTCATCAATTCTGTCAAGTATCATGGCAAACTTAAATGAGCTGAACTCCAACGGTCCTATCGTTGCTGTTGCATTGGCATCATTATTGGTAGTTGTTCTGTCAGTAGTTGTAAGCATCTCTCTTGCAACTATATTCACAGCTGCAATCAAGCAGGCTCTTGTTGCAACATCTGCAATTGCAAAAGGTGACCTGTCAAGTGAGGTACGAACAAACTTAAATGATGACTTTGGTACACTTCTACGTGCATTAGAGAGTATGCGTGTTGAATGGCAAGGCATTGTAGGCGCTATCAAGAGTGCTGAAGCCAAGTTAAATGAGAACTTTACCAACATCAATAACACTACAAGTGAGATTGCAGAATCTGCTAAGGTAACTGAGAGCCGTGCTCTTACAGTTGCAGCTGCAGCAGATGAGATGGTTTCTACAACATCTGATATTGCCAAGAACTGTCAGGAAGCTGCTGTTAATGCTGAAGATTCCAACAGAACCACCCAGGATGGTGTATCAAAGGTTCGTCTGACCATTGAAGCTATTCAGGAACAGGTTGTTAAGTCAAAGAACGATGCTCAGCAGGTTAGCGCTCTTGTAGATAGAGCCCAGAAGATTGGTACTATTGTTCAGACAATTGATGAGATTGCATCTCAGACCAACTTACTTGCTCTTAACGCTGCAATTGAGGCTGCTCGTGCAGGTGAGGCTGGTAAGGGCTTCGCTGTGGTAGCAGATGAAGTTCGTGCCCTTGCATCCCGTACTTCAAAATCTACTCAGGAAATTACCTCAATGGTATCTCAGGTTCAGTCTGATGCCAACCTTGCAAATGAGTCTATGACCAAGTCTGTTGAGTCAATGGATGCTTTAGCTGCAGAAACTGCTGCTATCGAATCACTGCTTAACGATATTATCATGAAGGGTGAAACTGTAACTGCTCAGATTGGTCAGATTGCAACAGCTGCAGAGCAGCAGACAACTGCAACATCTGAAATCTCCAACAACATGCAGAGCATTACCAATGCAGCTCAGGGCTTTGCTGTTGAGGTTGATACCGCTCAGAGAATCGTTAATGATGCAACAGATAACGTATCTCACTTAACAGAGATGGTATCTAAGATTAAGGTATAAATACAATCAAACATTTAAAGGATCACTTAATGTGGTCCTTTTTTTGTGTCTTATATCCTGCCATTTAAGTCGCAGATGTTAATAACTTAGTATCTGCTGTTTTTTTGATAAAGCAAAGTGAACCTTTAGGTTTTTTGCTGCATACAACCTATGCACTCAGAGCAATAGGCTTCTTTTCTCAAGACTTTTTCCTTTAAAAGAGGTGTCTGTCAGGTAAACGTATGTAACATACAAAGAACATTTTGTTTTGTATATTTTTTTTTTTCATATATCATATTATCAGTAATCAATTCATATCGAGGCTCAAATGGAAGATAAGGTTGTTAAACTTGGCAATATTGAAATTGCCAACCACAATAAGTTTGTTCTTTTCGGCGGAATGAACGTTCTTGAAAGTCGTGATCTTGCAATGAAGATCTGCGAACACTATGTTAAGGTTACTGAAAAACTAAATATTCCATATGTGTTCAAGGCAAGTTTTGACAAGGCTAACAGATCATCAATTTTCTCATTCAGAGGTCCTGGTCTTGATGAGGGCATGAAGATTTTTGAGGAAATCAAAAAGACTTTTAATGTACCTATTATTACTGATGTTCATGAAAATGAGCAGGCTGCAATAGTTGCTGAATATGCAGATGTTCTTCAGATCCCAGCATTCTTAGCCCGTCAGACTGATCTTGTTGCTGCAATTGCAAAGACTGGCAAGGTTGTAAACATCAAGAAGCCTCAGTTCCTATCTCCATCTCAGATGGCTAATGTTACAAAGAAATTTGAAGAGTGCGGAAATGACAAGCTTCTTCTTTGCGACAGAGGCTCAAATTTTGGATATGACAATCTTGTTGTAGATATGTTGGGGTTCTCTGTTATGAAGCAGGTTACAGGTAATTATCCTGTAATTTTTGATGTTACTCATTCTCTTCAGTGTCGTGACAGCAATGGTGCTGCATCAGGTGGCAGAAGAGCTCAGGTTACAGAGCTAGCTAGAGCAGGTTTAGCTGTAGGAATTGCAGGTTTATTCCTTGAGGCTCATCCAGATCCTTCAAATGCTAAATGTGATGGTCCATCAGCTTTACCTCTTGATAAGTTAGAGCCATTTTTAGCTCAGTGTAAGGCAGTTGATGATCTGATTAAGTCTTTTGCACCATTAGATACATCACATTAAGATAAAAATTTCCTTTGTTTAGTCGTAAAAAAGGCCTCAATATTGAGGCCTTATCTAATTGTAAATATCGTTTAGATATCTTTTGCAAACTTAACAGCACGACCAATGTAGGTTGCAGGTGTTAAGCCACGTAATAAAGCCTTAGCTTCTTCTGGCATATCAAGATTCTCAAGGAAGTTTTCCATGATCTCCTTAGTTACCTGCTGACCACGGGTTAATTCCTTTAACTTCTCATATGGATTTGCAATACCATAACGGCGCATTACTGTCTGATATGGCTCTGCTAATACTTCCCAGTTGTTGTCTAGTTCAACTGCAGTGTGGTTTGCATTAGCCTGAAGCTTAGAAATACCCTTTAAGGTTGATTTGTAAGCGATTAGAGAATAACCAAAAGCAACACCAAGGTTTCTTAAAACAGTTGAGTCAGTAAGGTCACGCTGGAAACGTGAGATAGGTAATTTGTTTGCTAAGTGACCGAATAGAGCATTAGCGATACCTAAGTTGCCTTCTGAGTTTTCAAAGTCAATTGGGTTAACCTTGTGAGGCATTGTTGAAGAGCCGATTTCGCCTGCGATAGTCTTCTGAGTGAATACACCGTTTGAGATATAACCCCAGATATCACGGTCAAAATCGATAAGGATTGTGTTGAATCTGTCAACAGCTGCGAATAACTCAGCAATGTAGTCATGTGGCTCAATCTGAGTTGTATATGGATTGAAGGTTAAGCCTAAATCCTCTTCAAAAGCCTTTGAAAATGCGTACCAGTCAACATCTGGATATGCAACTGTATGAGCATTGAAGTTACCTACAGCACCGTTGATTTTACCCATGATTTCAACATTGGCAATCTGCTCGCGCTGACGGCGCATTCTGTAAACTACGTTTGCCATTTCCTTACCGATAGTGGTAGGAGATGCAGGCTGACCGTGGGTACGTGCTAATAATGGAACATCTGCATACTTGTGAGCTAAATCTGCAATCTTTGAGATGATCTCATCCACAATTGGAAGTAAAACTTCTTCTCTTGCAGTCTTAAGCATTAAAGCATGAGAGTTGTTGTTGATATCCTCAGAGGTACATGCAAAGTGAATGAACTCGCTAACCTTTGCAATCTGCTCGTTAGACTTTGTCTTGTCCTTTAAGAAGTATTCAACAGCCTTAACATCATGGTTTGTTACAGCTTCACGCTTTTTGATATCTAAAGCATCTTCTTCGTTGAAGTTCTTAATAATTGAATCGATAAACTCAACAGTTTCCTTAGAAAATGCTGGAACCTCTTTGATCTGTTCGCAGGCTGCTAAGTGCTTTAACCAGGTTAATTCAACCTGTACTCTAAAGCGCATTAGGCCATATTCAGAAAAAATAGGACGCAGTTCTTCAGTTTTAGATGCATAACGACCATCTAAAGGTGAAACAGCTGATAAAGTTGAAAGTTCCATGATATTCCTCATATAAAAGTAGAAATTCTAGATCTGTTCAGATGCGTAACTTAGAATGTCTTTACGTCTGAACATTAAATAAAGCTTTTTACCGCCAACCTGATTCCATAAAACCACAGCTCTGATACCTGCAAGCAGGAGAGCTCTGATTCTATTCTGATTCTCAGTTGAACTTAAAAAACGCTCCTCACCAAAAATCAGGAGTTTTGAAAAATTAGGGCTGATTAATGACTGATAGAGCTGAGCAAATTTTTCAACATTGTCTGAATTCATGACAACTGATGTGCTTCCCTCAAGAAAATCAGGATATTCCTTTTCAATTTGCAATTTCAGAGAATCAATTTCATTTGACAGTCTGTTGTACAAAGAAGTGTTTCCCATAATTCTGTCGGTAAGAGCAATAACCTGCATTGCAAGTTTTGCAAGCTCTTTTGCATTGTTGTCTGTAATACCGTCTGTTGAGAATCCTTCGATAAGAGACTTAAATCCATTTTTAAGATCACTAGTCTTGTAGATATCCTCAACGGTATTTGGATCTGTAACAAGAAGTGCACGAAATACAGTTGCTGCTGAATGTTCATCACAGTAGCCTGTATGAGCTATTCTGTTTATCTGTGAACAGCACTGGAATAAAGCTGCAAGAGCAATTGATTCTGATTTGATATTCTTCATATTTCTAGTCTTTTAGATGTCGGTCAATAACAGCGCCACCAAGACAGTCAGGTCCCTGATAGAACACAACAGACTGACCTGGAGCTACAGCTGCAACCTTATTATCAAAAATCACTTTTAGGTTTTCGCCATCTCTGTATACGGTACAAGGTACATCAGGCTGGCGATAACGGATCTTGCAGGTGCATTTTAATGGTAACTGTGGACAGTCAGTGATCCAGCTTTCATTGATTGCGATAAGTCCATATGAATAAAGATCAGTATCCTCATTTCCCTGTGCAACTATAAGTCTGTTGTTCTTTACATCCTTTTCAACAACATACCAAGGTTTTCCGTTACTATCCTTTCTGCCACCAATATTAAGTCCCTTTCTCTGACCTATGGTTGCATACATAAGTCCATCATGACGGCCAACGACTTCACCTTTGGTGCTTACAATATCACCTGGTGTTGCAGGAATATACTTTGAGAGAAATTCATGGAAACGTTTTTCTCCAATAAAGCAGATACCTGTAGAATCCTTCTTTTTAGCAGTTGCAAGACCAAGTTTTTCTGCAATAGCTCTGACCTTTGGTTTTTCAATATCTCCTACAGGGAAGAGTACTCTTTCAAGGATATTTCTGTTGATTGCATGCAGAAAATAACTCTGATCCTTATTTGAATCAGCACCTCTTAAAAGGTGAGCTTTTGGTGTATTAAAGCTTCTCTGACAGTAATGACCAGTAGCAATATAGTCTGCATCAAGTACCTCGATTGCATACTGCATGAAAGCTTTAAATTTGATTTCTTTATTGCAGAGAATATCTGGATTTGGTGTTCTGCCAGCCTTGTACTCTGACAGGAAAATCTCAAAAACATTATCCCAGTATTCAGCTGCAAAATTGATGGTTTTCAGTTCTATTCCAAGCTTGTCACAGACTTTTTGTGCATCCTCTCTGTCCTTTGCTGCAGCACAGTATGAATCAGTGTCATCCTCTTCCCAGTTTTTCATGAAAAGAGCAGTTACCTTCATTCCGTTCTGCTTTAATAGTGCAGCACTCACAGATGAGTCTACACCACCTGACAGACCGACAACAACATGCTTTCCTTTTAGCTGTTCGTAAGGGATGCGTGCATCAAATTCCATTTTTTATCCTATGGCTTGATTGAGCTTATTAAGGACAGATCAAAACGCTGTCCCTTGAAATAGGCATCGAAGTTTTTGCCAACAAGTCTTGTACGCCATTTATCCTTGTTATTGTAGATTTCTTCTTTTGTATACCATTTAACAGCAAGGATCTCATTGTCAGGATCATCTGCTATCATCTGCTCTTTGTAGTCCTTGAGCTTTCCTTCAAAGCAGAATCTGTAGATGGTTTCGTTATCCTTTACATAATCATCAATAGAAACAAGACTTAAAATTTCTACCTCGCAGCCAGTCTCTTCATAGCCTTCTCTTTTAGCTGCTTCAATAATGGTTTCTTTGCCATCAATATGACCGCATGGATTTGAAAAGACAAGACGATTTTCCTGATCCTCGTTATACTCTTCAACAATAAGGTATTTTCCATTGTGCTCAACAATAAGAGCAACGGTTGCATATGGCTTGAATCTTGATGACATTTTTATCTCCTTGAATGTGATCATTTTAGCAAAAATTACTGATTTTTTAAACTGCAGATAAAAAGGAGACAAGACATGATTTTTTTCTGATGCCATATTTTTGTGCATAATGCAGTCTAACTGAGAATATTTCAAGAATACTGCTAGTTTTGCACTATTTTTGCTACAATTATGCATCATACATTGTTTTATTAGGAGATACTGATGTTCAACTCAAAAGTTGTAGTACCTGCAGAAGGTAGCGCAATTACAATCGATGTAAACGGCAAGTTACAGGTTCCTGCAAATCCAATCGTGCCATTTATCCGTGGTGACGGTATCGGTGCTGATATTACTCCTGTAATGCAGAAGGTTGTTGATGCTGCAGTTGCTAAGGCTTATAACGGTCAGAAGAAGATTTCATGGATGGAAATCTATGCCGGTGGTCGTTCAGTTGAGGTTTACGGTGATAACACCTGGTTACCAGATGAGACTTTTGATTTTATCAGAAAGTATCACGTTGCTATCAAAGGTCCTCTAACCACTCCAGTTGGCGGTGGTATCCGTTCATTAAACGTTGCTTTAAGACAGACTCTTGATTTATACATCTGTCTTCGTCCTGTACGTTACTTCAATGGTGTTCCATCACCTGTAAAACATCCAGAGCTTGTTGATACTGTTATCTTCAGAGAGAATGCTGAGGATATTTATGCAGGTATCGAGTGGGAGGCAAATTCAGAAGGCGCACAGAAACTTATCGACTTTTTAGAGAAGGAAATGGGCGTTAAGAAGATCCGCTTTAATACAGACTGCGGTATCGGTGTAAAGCCTATGTCAAAGGCTGGTACTGAAAGATTAATCGGTGCTGCTTTTGAATATGCTATTGACCATGACAGAAAGTCAGTAACCATCGTTCACAAGGGCAATATCATGAAGTTTACTGAAGGTGCCTTCAAGAACTGGGGTTACAAGCTTGCTGAAGAAAAGTATGGTGCAACTAAGGATGAGAAGGGTGTAGTAAGCTTCACCAATCCAAAGAACGGCAAGAAAATTGTAGTTAAGGATTGTATTGCTGATGCATTCTTACAGAACATTCTTCTATATCCACAGGATTATGATGTAGTTTGCGCAATGAACTTAAACGGTGACTATATTTCTGATGCTCTTGCAGCAGAAGTGGGGGGTATCGGTATTGCACCTGGTGCAAACATCGGTGCTGACAGCGCAATCTTCGAGGCAACTCATGGTACTGCTCCTACTATTGCAGGTACCGGTAAGGCAAACCCAGGTTC
>NZ_JBGVMC010000367.1:0-8650 GCF_045124615.1 Succinivibrio sp. | reverse complement strand
TGGTTTGAAGCCTTTTCCCTGTAAAAGACCAATGGTAAGCTTTCCACCTTCTGCTAACTGAAGATATAAATCTGATAATGCTCTTTTCTGAGGTGCAGTTATTGGAGCAAAAACAAGTCTGCTAGGTGCTATAACCTGTGCTCTTAAAGAATATTCTCTGCCTCTATCTACAAGGAATCTTGCAAAGGCAAAGCCTCTTATCTTGTCATTTACTGATATATCAAGAGTTGGTACGTGCAGTTCAAATGCAGGAGTTGCGCTTTGATACATGCAGGCTGCCTTGAAGGTAAATTTGTTTGTCAGTGAATTATGAATAGTTATACTTGCCTGACGGTTTTCTATTGTTCTGTCAAGCTCGATAATCTTAGCTGCAGATCCCTTTGTAAAGGAATATGATCCTGAATCATATATTCGCCATATATATGAAGATGATATAGACCAGCCTGATGTCATGACAGCACTGACAGGAGCTGAGACAAAAGGTAGAGCTAAAAGCAGATGTTTAAAAAAATTCTTGCACTTCATGCCTTTATTCTAATATAGATTTTTAATTCTTTGAAAATAAAAAATTCAAATATGTTGGCTTTTGTGAAGGTAGAAACACATATACAGAAATAATCGTTCTTTTAATTGTTTCAAACATTTAAAAAGCGGGCTTATGCCCGCTTATTTAAGATAACTTATAAGATTTTACTCTTAGTAAAGAATACGGCACTTTAATGTACCTTCAATCTTCTTAAGCTGTGATACTACAGATGCTGGATCTGCTGAGTGAATATCCATAACAACGTAGCCGATATCAGCATTTGTCTGCAGATACTGAGCTGCAACGTTGATGTTTTCCTTTGCAAAGATCTCATTGATCTGACGCATTACACCAGGAACATTCTTATGAATGTGAAGAAGACGTGATACATCCTCACGAATTGCAGGTAGTGAAACCTCAGGGAAGTTTACAGCAGTAAGGGTTGAACCGTTATCTGAGTATAAAGCAAGCTTTTCAGCAACCTCAGTACCGATGTTACGCTGAGCTTCCTCAGTACCAGCACCGATGTGTGGAGTAAGAATTACATTATCAAACTCACGAAGAGGAGTTACAAACTCTTCACCGTTCTTTGAAGGCTCCTTTGGATATACGTCAACAGCTGCACCTGCAACCTTACCTGAACGTAAAGCATCAGCAAGAGCATCGATATCTACAACAGTACCACGTGATGCATTAATGAAGCGAACTCTGTCCTTCATCTTTGCAAACTGCTCTGCACCGATCATACCTTTGGTATTTGCAGTCTCAGGAACATGCAAAGTTACGATATCAGACTGAGCTAATAACTCATCTAATGTTTCAACCTGCTTTGCATTACCTAAAACCATCTTGTTCTCTGTATCATAGAAGATAACAGAAAGACCTAAAGCTTCAGCAAGAATACCAACCTGAGTACCGATATGACCGTAGCCAATGATACCTAGTGTCTTACCACGAGCCTCATGACAGCCTGTTGCTGACTTATCCCAGCCGCCTCTGTGTAACAGAGCATTTCTTGCAGGGATATCACGAAGTAACTGTAAGTATTCACCAGTTACAAGCTCTGCAACAGAACGTGTATTTGAGAAAGGAGCGTTAAATACTGGAATACCAAATTCAGCTGCTGCCTTTAAATCAACCTGGTTAGTACCGATACAGAAACAACCGATACCGATTAACTTCTTAGCGTGGGATAAAACCTCACGGGTAAGATGAGTACGGGAGCGAATACCGATAAAATGGACATTCTCGATTTTATCTAAAAGCTCCTGACCATCTAAAGCTTTCTTCAGGTACTCAACAGAGGTATAACCTGACTTCTTTAAAGCCTCAACAGCACTAGGATCAACACCCTCTAATAACAGGATTTTAATCTTTGATTTTTCTAAAGATAATGATGGATGCATGATTTCCTCTTTTTTTACTTGGTACAAGCAAAAATGCCCAGCACTATCGCTGGGCACTATTAACTATTTAGCCTGATTCTTCTTTCTGCGCTCAAGCACTGCCTGATTCAGAATCTCACAGATTTCCTCTGTATCATCTATATTGATACATGCATCTGTAATTGACTGACCGTATACAAGGTTACGTAAATCCTTTGGCAGATCCTGACGACCTTCAACAAGATTTGATTCAAGCATTAAACCGAAGATGCGGTTATCACCGTTTGCAATCTGATTTGCAACATCCTTTGATACATCAACCTGCTTCTTAAACTGCTTGTTTGAATTTGAGTGAGAAGCGTCAATCATAACCATAGGCTTTAAGTTTGCCTTAGCAAGAGCCTGACAGGTCTTCTCAACATCAGCAGCTGAGTAGTTAGGCTCATGGCCACCACGTAAAATTACGTGACAGTCTTCGTTACCCTTTGTATGAACAATAGCAACGTGGCCCATCTTTGTTACAGACATGAATGTATGCTCATTCTCAGCAGCGATAGTAGCATCAATAGCAATCTTAACTGAACCGTCGGTTGCATTCTTGAAACCGATTGGGCAGCTGATACCTGAAGCTAACTGTCTGTGCAGCTGAGATTCAGTTGTTCTAGCACCGATTGCACCCCATGAAATGAAGTCATCAATGTACTGAACTGTAATTGGATCTAAAAACTCGGTTGCAGCAGGCATGCCAAGTGAGTTGATATCACATAAAAGCTTACGGGCAATTCTTAAACCGCTGTTGATATCATGTGAATCGTCGAGGCTTGGATCGTTGATTAAGCCTTTCCAGCCAACAGTTGTGCGTGGCTTTTCAAAGTATACACGCATGATGATAACAAGCTGCTTTTCATACTTCTGACGAAGCTTCATCAGACGGTTAGCATAGTCAATTGCAGCCTGAGTATCATGTACAGAACATGGGCCTGCAATAACAACTAGACGATCATCAACACCGTTGAAAACATTATGGATATCAGTTCTTGCCTTTGAGACAACCTGATTTGTAAATTCTGTTGCTGGGAATTTCTCTATTACAGCAATTGGAGGTAGCACCTGGTACATTTCACTAATTCTCGTATCTACAATACCGTGCCCTGCCTCATTAGGCGGGGTCAGGTTTAAATTCTTATCAATGGTCATATAGCATTCCGCCTAATTATTTAAAAAGAATAAAATCGCCAGTAATAAGATACACCTGCTTTCTGTGACTTTAACATGCACTTAGTTGAGTCAATAGATAACATTGTGTTTTTCATATCTTTATTACTGTTCACGATAGTTTCCTAAAAAATAAAAAATGGTAATTTCCATTACCACAAAAAAAATAAAAACGTTCCTAATTATAATGACGATCAGTGTTAATAATCAATACTTGAAAGGAAATTATATCGCCATCTTTTACCTTAAAGGTCAAGGACCAAAGTTACAGGACAGTGATCAGATCCAGTGACAGTTGTTTCAACTCTTGCATCCTTAATGCAGTCTTTAAGTTCATCAGATACAAAGAAATAATCAATTCTCCATCCGATGTTCTTAGGTCTTGCAAATGACTTGTAGGACCACCAGCTGTATACATCCTTTACATCACCGTTTACAAATCGGAATGTATCGATATATCCGTTATTTACAAGCTTATCTAAAAAAGCGCGCTCATTTGGCAGGAAACCTGTGTTTTTCATATTTGTCTTAGGTCTTGCCAGATCGATTTCTCTGTGAGCGATATTAAAGTCACCACATACGACAATAGGCTTATCCAATCGAAGTTTTTGCGCATACTCAAAGAAAGCATCAAAAAAAGCCATCTTGTATGGAACTCTTTTAAACTCACCTGTAGGTTTACCAGATTCATCTAGAATTGCTGCACCGCCATTTGGGAAATAACCGTTGAAAAAATGGAATTTTTCAAACTCAAGATGAACTATTCTTCCTTCACCTTTAAACTCCTCATATGGAAGTTCAAGCTCCACGCTTAGCGGTTTTATTTTTGTAAATACAGCTGTGCCTGAATAACCTTTTTTAACAGTTGATGAACAAAAAAAGCTGTCATAACCATCTTTTATTCTTATTGAATCGTCAAGCTGGCTTTCATCTGCCTTGGTTTCCTGAAAACCTATGATGTCATAATCAGTATTTGTAAACCAGGAAAAACCTTCTTTTTGGGAACAGGCTCTAATTCCGTTCACATTCCATGAGCTTAAAGTAATTGTCATTGATTTATAAGTCCTTGTATATCCATTGATGTTCCACCACCTAAGGCAGTAATAAGATCAACAGACTTTGTAAGTCTTGAAAGCTTTGCCTCAAGGTAATTTATCTTGGCGGTACGCTTGTTGTCAGCAGATGTAATAAAATCATTTAAGGATACTAATCCTGATTGATATCTTTCAAAATATCTTCTGTAATTATTCTCAGCAAGAGTTAATGACTCCTCACTAATCTTGAGATTTCTGCTGCAGTAATCTAAAGCTGCTATGTTGTCATAAACCTCTGATACAGCATTTATATATCCGTCAACAAATGTAAGCTCTGCAATCTGTATATCTGTCAGAGCCTGCTTTCTTTTGATATTAAGAGAATTGAAGTTTAAAAAAGGCATGGTTATGGCAGCACCTAGTGTTGCAACAGGATTTTCAAGGAATCTGAAAAATGTATCTGTATCTCCTGAGGATAAGGACGCCTTTAAGGTAAAGTCTGGGAAGAAATCCATCTTTGCCTTGTTGTAAAGAGCATACATTTTTCTTAGATTTGCTTCATTCTTTTTAAGATCAGGTCTGTTTTCTAAAAGTTTTGCAGGAACTGACAGTGAAAAATCCATTATGCTGCTATCTTCAAGATTTGATGTTTCAATTCTTTCAATAACAGTATTTCCTAGCAGTACATTAAGTGCATTTGATGCATTCTTAAGATTCTGAACTCGTGAGAACAGCTGCTTTTTAACCTTCAGATGATTTATTTTTGCATCGTCAAGATCAAGAGAGTCAGCAGCACCTGCACTGTACTTATTCTCAACAAGTTTCAATCTTGTTTCACTGTCAGCCAAATCTTCTTTTGCAATCTTTAATGCCTGTCTTGCAAAGGCAAGATTCCAGTACGCCTTGAGCGTTGTTGCAATAACAGTATTTCTCATCGAGAGATAATCATATGCTGTTGCATTAAATGACTGCAGTGCAGCATCATCTGATGCTTCAAGCTTTGAGAACAGATCTACTTGATAGGATGCAGAGAAATTAGCAGAAGATCGTTTTACAGAATGATCATGATAATCAGTACGTCTGCTGCTTGATGATGATAAGCTTCCTGATAAATCAATATTATGATCTGTTGATACAAGATCAATATTTAACAAAGCTTTTTTTACATTTAGATATGATGATTTCAATGAGATGTTGTTCAAAAGTGCTTTTTTGACTATCTCATTGAGCTTCTCATCATTAAAAGCAAGATAATAGTTCTCCTCTATCAAAGGTCCGTTATAGCGAGAAGAGCCTTTAAAAAATGACTCTTTTGCAAATTCAGGCTCTTTGTAATATGTAAAAAAAGTAGAACAAGAAGCTAATAAAAAAGGAACGAATGCAAATGAAAGTGCAACTGATGCTTTTTTTAACATATAACTCCTTATGTTCTTATTCTTTACATCTATTCAGCAGACAGAGTCTCATCAAGATAACAAGACCAATCCTTCATTTTTACATTGAATGTTTTTTCAAATTTGTCACAGCTCATTCTTGAATCATTTGGTCTTTGAGCTTTTGCACCAAACTCTTTTTGAGTTGTCATTAAAACATCTACTCGATGATCAACCAACCCAAGTTTTGTAGCTCTGTCTATAATTACTTTTGCAAAATCATTTCTGTTGATTGCAGGTGTACAGCAGTAATTATAAATACCAAAGTCATCAAAGTCTGTTTTGAAAATCAGATTTGAGATCATGCCAATATCTTCAGCTAAAGCTCTTGCAGATGTTGGATTGCCAAGCTCGTCTGCAACGACCTTTAAAGAATCTCTTGTTTTTGCAAGATTTCTCATTGCCTTAACAAAATTCTTACCATAGCGACCGAAGATCCAAGATGATCTTAAAATTACATATTTACAGCCGGATTCTAAAATAAATCTTTCGCCAAACAGTTTTGTTCTGCCATACTCACAGTGGGTAGCAACCTCATCATTTTCCGTATGCTCTTTTTGTGTATTATTGTCATAAACATAATCAGTGGAAATATGAATAAGAGGAATGTCATAGTTTCTGCACTCTCTTGCTAAAAGCTTTGGACCTAAAGCATTTACAGCATAACAAAGTTCTTTTTCATCCTCTGCCTTATCAACAGCAGTATAAGCGGCACTGTTAATAACAAGATCAATCTTTGTTGATTCAAATAAGGATGAAATCTCCTGCTCATTTGTAATATCAAGATCACTGTGAGAGCATGCTATTACCTTAAAGCCTTGCTCTAAAAGAACCTGATTGAGTTCAAGACCGACCTGACCTTTTGCACCTGTAAGTAAAACTAATGGCATTTTTATTCCTAAGAAAGTTTATGCATGGATGTTACAAGATTTCTTACAACAGAATATGCCTTATTAAATGAGGATACTACAAGGCATTCATACGGACCGTGACAGTTAAGTCCACCTGTGAATATATTAGGAGTTGGAAGTCCTCTGTTTGAAAGATTTGAGCCGTCAGTGCCGCCTCTTACATTATTTAGTGAAACTTTAACTCCAGCATCTTTGTAAGCATCTTTAATTAAAGAAATATAATCCTCATGATCCTTTAAAACGTCCGCCATATTAGCATACTGGAAGGTAAATTTGGCATCTACTGTATCTTTTGAGTATCTGTTATTTAAAAAGGATATTATTGACCTTACAGTTTCAAGCCTCTGTTCCATGCCTTCTTTTGTAAAGTCTCTTATTATCATTTTTAGTGTTGCACTATCTGTAGAGCCTGACAGATCATGTATATGATAAAAACCTTCATCACCTAAAGTTGTCTCAGGTCTTTGCGATGCTGGGAGCATATTTATAAACTCATTTGCAATCATAAGTGCATTGTGAAGAGTCTTGTATGCAACTGCAGTATGAACACTTCTGCCTTTAAAATTGACAATTGCGCCATAGGCATTGAAAGTTGCAATATCAAGCTCACCTTCTTTTGTACCATCAACAGTTACGCCGTAATTGCAATCAATATCAGAAACACTTAGATGATCTGTTGATTTGCCAATTTCCTCATCTACCGAAAAAATAATCTTCAATGGTCCGTGCTTAAGATTCGAATCCACACAGATTTCATGCATCAGTCGAAGTAGTATTGCAATACCTGCCTTATCATCTGCACCTAAAAGTGTATTACCATCTGTAACAATGATGTCCTGACCTTTAAATTCCTTTAATGCACAAGATACACTGTCATCTATTACAAGGGAGTTTGCAAGTCTTATTCCACTGCCATCATAATTCTTTACAAGAGCAGGCTTTATATCTGCACCAGATTTATCAGGTGCTGTATCCATATGAGCAAGAAGACAAAGTGATTTTACATTTTCCATCCCCTCACTTGCAGGTATAGAGACACTAACTACACCGTTATTATCCTGCACGCCTTTAAGACCTAGCTTATTGATAGCAGAAAGAAGATAGGCGCCGAATCTTAACTGTCCTACTGATGATGGTACAGTTGTTGAATCAGGATCGGCCTTAGTATCATATGAGATAAGCTCACAAAATGTATTTACAAGAGGATCTACTCCACATAGATTTTCAAGATCCAGAACTGAACTTTCCTGCATATAAACTCCTTATTCTCTTGCCAATGCATCTATAGGATTGAGTCTTGCCGCCTTTCTTGCAGGGGCATAGCCAAAGGCCACACCGATTGCCATGGATGTAACAACAGCAACAATGATTGATCCTATTGAAAATGATAACGGGATTGCAGGGGCAAGATAAAAAAGAACCAAACCTGTAAGCAAGGATAGACTTACACCTAGAAGACCGCCTACAATACAGACCGTGACAGATTCAATTAAAAACTGAGACATTATATCCCTCTCTCTTGCACCAACAGCCATTCTGATTCCGATTTCCCTGGTGCGCTCTGTAACAGATACAAGCATGATATTCATAACACCTATACCGCCAACTAATAAAGAGATGACTGCAATTGCAGATATAAGAACCGTAAAGGTTCCTGTTGTCTCTGATATGGATTTCATGATGGTATCAGAACTCATCATAAAAAAGTCTTTTCTTCCATGTCTGTTTTTCAAAAGTGAGGTAATAGATGCCTCTGCTACAGCAGGAGAGAAACCATCCTTTGTTCTTACAATTATAGATGAAATATAGTTCTGTTTTATGATTCTGTTCATCAGCGTTGTATAAGGAACATAGATGTTAAGACTGTCACGTCTTGTAAAGGCAATTTCCTTATCTGTAAGCACACCGACAACAGTTATAGGTTTACCCATCACAAAGATCCTTTTTCCTATAGGATCTTCAAATGGGAACAAGGTGGTCTTTGTCATATTGTCAATCACACCTATCTGTGGTGCCATAACTGACTCATATGAATTAAAGAATCTGCCTTTTGCAATCTGCATACCATATACTCTAAAGTACTCATCTGATACGCCCATAACAGTTGCTGTAGCATCAATATTTCCTTTTTGTACAAGTCCGCTGT
>NZ_JBGVMC010000366.1:0-2935 GCF_045124615.1 Succinivibrio sp. | reverse complement strand
TAACACCGATAGCCATTATGATAAGCAGTGCACCGAAGATTGGGTATATTCTTCCGATGATCTTATCGATAGGCACGATTGTTGCCAAAAAGTAGTAAGCGAAAATGATAACAATCCAGAATGTCATTGTCAGGTTGTTATCAAAGTAACCTGCTGTAAGTTTTGCAAGTAGTCCAGCAGGAGCTGTTGCAAATACAACGCCAACAAGTAAAAGGAGGATAGTTGCAAATACACGCATAATGTATTTTGCACCTTTGCCAAGGTTGTAACCTACGATATCAGGAACATTAGCACCGCCATATCGTACAGATAGCATACCTGAGAAGTAATCATGAACGGCACCTGCAAAGATTGTTCCGAATACAACCCATAGTAATGCAACAGGTCCGTACAGAGCTCCAAGAATAGGGCCGAATACAGGACCAACACCGGCAATATTCAATAGCTGAATAAGCCAGAGCTTCCATTTTGGCATTGCAACGAAGTCAACACCATCATTTTTTAGTTTTGCAGGGGTAGCTCTTTCAGGTTTGATACCGAAGACCTTCTCCACAAACTTACCATATACCAAATATCCTACTATAAGCATAGCTACAGCAAGGATAAACCACATGAATCTTGGCATAGAAGCCTCCTTATGTTTTGACTTATAAGGGGATCTTAATAATTCCTTTAATATCAGTGGGTTTATAAGTGAAAATTTGATACATAGTACACACTAAAAACGGATAAAATATGATTTTTATCACGTTTGTATGATGTTTAAAAAACTTAATTGTCTGTAAATTAAGAAAAAATACTACTAAATAGTATTCTTTAGGATTTGAGTTTTTATTACAAAATCCTTTAGAAGAAGACTCGATTTTTCATTGTATTTATAATCATACTCAGGATGCCATTGAACAGCTACCATGTAAGGATGTGTGGTACTGCTTATTGCTTCTATAATACCGTCCTGTGAGATACCGTTTATCATCAGATCCTTTCCTAAATCCTTGATCGACTGATGATGAATACTGTTTACCTTGATATTTGAAATTTCAAACAGATAAGATAGATATGAGTTATCTACTAAGGTAACATTATGAGATGGCTTGCAATAAGGCTTTTCCTGATGATGATTTATCTCGGATTTTCCTTGAGAAACAATATCCTGATAGAGTGTTCCGCCTTGCATTACATTGATAAACTGTAATCCTCTGCAGATACCTAAAATGGTTTTCTTCTTTAAAATTGCATGTTTGTAGACAGTTACACTTAGATTATCAAGAATATCAAGACACTCACCACAGTAGTCTGCCTTTTGCTCATTATAAAGTTCTGGTGATACATCCTGACCACCGGTGAAAAGAAAACCATCACAGTATGAACATATCTGTTCGAGAACTTCTTTTTTGTCAGTATATGGAAGAATAATAGGACATGCTCCATGATCAATAAGTGCGTTTATATAGTCAGGAAGCATCCATATACTGTCTAATTTAGTGTCATATAAAGGCAGAACGCCAATAACAATCTGTGTCATAAAATCTCCTTTATATCGATTTTATATAAAAAGAAGAAAAGAAAATTAAAATGACTATATTTGAGCGTTATGCATGAATTAAGTGCTAAAAATGTACAAAAATAGTGATGATCTTTCAAATTGGATCTACAATGCAGAAAAACTTTTTTAAGGACGATTATTCATGAAAACTGTACTGAATCTTATTGCGGCAGTAAGTTCTTTCTTCTCAAGAACCTTTGCCTATATAGTTATTGTATTTGCACTGATTGCATATTTCTTTCCAGATGGATTTACAAAGATTGCACCATATATTGCTTATTTACTAGGTATTGTAATGTTTGGTATGGGGCTGACAATGCAACCAAAGGATTTTGCTGAAGTTTTGAAAAGGCCAGTGATGGTTCTGTCTGGTGTTGCAGGACAGTTCATTTTAATGCCAGCAATAGCCTATGTATTGGTTTATGTATTCAGTTTGTTTACAGATATGCCTGAATTCTCATCAATTGCTGCAGGTGTTCTGCTTTTAGGATGCTGTCCTGGTGGTACTTCATCCAATGTTATGTCATATCTAGCAAAAGCTGATGTTCCTTTATCAGTAACAATTACTGCATGTACAACACTTTTAGCTCCTGTTGTTACACCGGCTTTATTCTATCTCATGGCAAGTCAGTGGGTGGATATTGATCCTGTAGCCATGTTCTATTCAATCATCAAAATCGTGATCTTGCCAATCGTTGGTGGTGTCATTGTAAATTTACTGTTTAAGAATGCTGTTAAGAAAGTTATCGTATCACTTCCTCTTGTAAGTATTGTTGCAATTGTAGCTATTGTATGTGCTGTTGTAGCACTGAATGCTCAACGTTTAGCTCAGACTGGTATCATCATCTTTGTTTTGGTAGTTCTGCACAACTGCATCGGTTATGCTCTTGGATATTTAATGGGCGTTCTTTTTAAATTCAGATTAGCTGCAAAAAAGACTGTAGCTATTGAAGTTGGTATGCAAAATTCAGCTTTGTCAGTAACACTTGCTCAGAATTTAGCTAAAAGTGGTGCAATCGATCCGATTGCTGCTGTTCCTGGTGCTATTTTCTCTGTATGGCACAATATATCAGGACCGATTGTTGCAACTATCTTTACAAATATGAAAGATAAAAAAGACAAAATCTAGAAATAAGTGAAATTTTGATGTCATAACTGTAACAATCCTCCGTACACAATGAAGTGTCGGAGGATTGCATATTGTAGAGCTTTCTGACAGATTTATTTAATCTTTTTAACTTCAATAATGCAGTTTTTCTGATAAAAGCTGATGCCATAGCAGTAAATATCCGATATAACATCATCAAAGAATTCTTCAGCATATCTTTTATCTTCAATCTGTTTAATTGCTTGTAATGCTGTTTCCTTTAAATTTTTAGAGCTTTGTGC
>NZ_JBGVMC010000365.1:0-3835 GCF_045124615.1 Succinivibrio sp. | reverse complement strand
GAAGAGTGTACTCTGAATAAGTTTCTATCTTTTCTTTTGAGGTATCAAAAGGTGCAATTACAATATCAACTGTACGATTTTTAATACAGTCGTTTAGAGAGCTAAAAGGAACGATACGAAATTTGATATTCATATCCAGTGTATCAGTCAGCTGTCTTATAATATCGACACTGTATCCTTGACTTTCTCCATATGAGTTTGTTGAGCTAAATGGTGGAAGATATCCATCAATACCCACATAAACAGTCTTTGTATCCTTGAAAACTTTTGTGTAGCCGTAAATTGCGACTATTACAAGGATCATAAACAACGAGAAAGCATTTATATATTTAAGCACATACCACCTTTAGTTTAGTTCTTAACAATATAACTTAATTTATTGTTTATAGGTCTGAATTAACGATGAATTTGTGATACAGCGTTAAATAAAATCTAAGGTAACAATAATTATTTGAGTATGAAATAAATATGCTCATTTAGATATCATGCCGATAGTTTTCCAGAGGCTTCAGTTTTAACATAACTGCAGCAAAGCTAGAGCATAATGCCGATTCAATTAGTGCAAATATTGCTTATATTCAGCAAAGATTTTATAATATTGTAATTTTAGTGATTATGTATAGTGCCGTTTTTATGCGGTGCTAAATTTTATGCGCCTAAACGAAGAGGCTTTTATATGTCAATGCGTTCAATTTACTGTGGTAATGTAAATTTAAGCAATAAGGACACTGATGTTACCTTATGCGGCTGGGTTAACCGCAGACGTGATCTTGGTGGTCTGATTTTCATCGATTTAAGAGATAGAACAGGAATTGTTCAGGTCGTTTTTGAACCTGACAATGAGCAGCTTCATCAGTTGGCTTCAACTTTAAGAAATGAGTTCTGTATCTGTGTAAAGGGCTGTGTCAAGGCACGTCCTGACGATCAGAAAAACAAGAAGATGGCTACCGGTGAAATAGAAGTATACGCAAAAGAACTAAAGATCTTTAACAAGGCTGGTGTACTTCCATTAGATTTCAATCAGGATAATACAGAAGAGCAGAGACTGCGCTACAGATACCTTGATTTACGCAGACCAGAGATGGTTGAGAAGTTAGTAACCAGAGCAAAGATTACTCACTTTGTAAGACATTTCCTCGATGAGCATGGCTTTTTGGATATAGAAACTCCAATGCTTACAAAGGCAACACCTGAAGGCGCTAGAGATTATCTTGTTCCATCAAGAATTCATCATGGTAAATTCTACGCACTGCCTCAGTCACCACAGCTTTTCAAGCAGCTTCTGATGATTGCAGGTTATGATCGTTATTATCAGATTGTAAAGTGCTTTAGAGATGAGGATTTAAGAGCAGACAGACAGCCTGAGTTCACACAGATCGATGTTGAAACCTCATTTATGTCATCTGATGATGTTAGATCAGTAATGGAAGAAATGATCCGCAAGCTGTTCCTTGAAATCAAGAATGTTGATTTAGGTACTCTTCCTGTAATGACATGGGATGAGGCTATGGACAGATTCGGTTCTGATAAACCTGATTTAAGAATCGACTTTGAGCTAAAGCTAATTGATGATGTTGTAAAGAATTCATCATTCTCAGTTTTAAGTGAAGCTGCAAACGATAAGACAAGTCGAGTTGTTGCATTTGCTCTTCCTTCTGGTGCTTCACTTACAAGAAAGAATATTGATGCATATACAGATTATGTAAAGAAGCTTGGTTTATCAGGTCTGCTTTATGTAAAGGTTAATTCTGTTTCACAGGGGCTTGAAGGCATTAAGGCATCATTTGCCAAGTTTACAAATGAGCAGGAGCTAAATGCTATTGTAAAAGCAACTGGTGCAAAAGATGGTGACATGATCTTCATCGGATGTGGCAAGAGAGTAAAGGTTGCTACAGCTATGGGTTCATTAAGACTTCAGACTGCAAGAGATGCAAATCTTGTGGCAGATGGTTATAAGGCATTATGGGTTGTTGACTTCCCAATGTTTGAGATGACTGAAGAGGCTGGTCTGACTGCAATGCATCATCCTTTTACAGCACCAAAGAATGTAACTCCAGAGCAGTTAATTGCTGATCCTATGTCTGTATATGCAGATGCATACGATCTTGTAATTAACGGTTATGAGTCAGGTGGTGGTTCAGTTCGTATCTATGATGAGAATATGCAGAATGCTGTATTCACAGTACTTGGTATCTCAAAGCAAGAGGCAAGAGAGAAATTTGGCTTCTTATTAGATGCTTTATCATTCGGTGCTCCTCCACATGCTGGTTTAGCATTTGGTTTAGATAGAGTAACAATGCTTCTAACTGGTACTGATAACATCAGAGATGTTATTGCATTCCCTAAGACAACAGCAGCATCATGTTTAATGACAGATGCACCAAATTTAGCAAATGACGATGCTTTAACCGAGCTTGCAATTGCTGTAACAGATATTGAAAAATAGCCTAATGCGCTAAAAACAGGAGATAAAAATGTCAGGACATTCAAAATGGGCCAATATTAAATTCCGTAAGGCTGCACAGGATGCAAAGCGTGGTAAGGTATTCACTAAGCTGATCCGTGAAATCACAACTGCTGCAAAAATGGGTGGCGGTGATGAGTCTTCAAATCCTCGTTTACGTTCTGCAGTTGTTGCTGCATTAGCACAGAACATGACCCGTGACACCATCAAGAGAGCTATTGAGCGTGGTGTTGGTGGTGGTGAAGGTTCTGATTTAGAGAACATCACTTATGAAGGTTATGGCGTTGGCGGTGTTGCAGTTATGGTTGAGTGCATGACTGACAACCACAACAGAACAGCATCTGAGGTTCGTCATGCTTTCACCAAGTTTGGTGGCAACCTGGGTACTTCTGGCTCTGTAGGTTACTTATTCACCAAGAAGGGCGTAATCAGCTTTGCTCCAGACGAGGACGGTAAGATTGAAGTTGACGAGGAAAAGGCAATGGATATCGGTCTTGAAGCTGGTGCAGATGATGTTGTAACTAATGATGATGGTTCAATCGATATCTATACAGCTCCAGAGGCTTTTGCTGATGTAGTTGAGGCTTTTGAAAAGGCTGGTTTAAAGCCAGTTAATGCAGAAGTTTCAATGGTTCCATCAACAGAAGCTGAGTTAGAAGGTGATACCGCTGCAAGATGCATGAAGATGATTGATGCTCTTGAAGATCTTGATGATGTTCAGAATGTATATCACAATGCATCATTCCCTGATGATCTTGAGGTTTAATTCATTATTTAGCAAAAATATTTTGCTTTTTCTGAATTCATAACCTATATATAAATATTACGATAATGGGCAGGAGGAAACTCTTACCCATTTCGTCACTATAAAAGACAAGTAATCCAGGAAAAATTAGAGAATGGATAATAATTCAGCAAGTACAGAATTTAAACAATTAATTGCCAAAGGAAAAGATCAAGGATACTTAACTATTGAAGAGATTAACGATCTTATTCCACCTGATATTATCAGCGGTGATCAGTTATCAGTCTTCATTCAGACCTTCATAGACATGGGTATTACAGTCTGTGAAACTCCTCCTGAGGCAGATGATCTTCTTTTAAATGGTAATTCAACATCTGATACTGAAGATGTGGAAGTTGTAGCAAATCAGCTTGACAGCTCAGTTGATATTGGAAGAACAACAGATCCTGTACGTATGTATATGCGTGAGATGGGTAATGTATCTCTTCTTACAAGAAAAGATGAGATTGAAATCTCTAAGCGTATAGAGAAGGGTACTTCAGAAGTTCAGTTGTGTCTTGTTGAATATCCAGAAGCAATGGAAGAGCTTTTTGCTCGTTATGAGATGACCCAGGATCCTTTATCTG
>NZ_JBGVMC010000364.1:0-4866 GCF_045124615.1 Succinivibrio sp. | reverse complement strand
ATTTATGTTTTATACCCAATTTGCCTGGCGGCCATAGTGCTGTAGAACCACCTGTTCCCATTCCGAACACAGAAGTGAAATGCAGTTACGCCGATGGTAGTGCAACGTACGTTTGTGTGAGAGTAGGTCACTGCCAGGCATTTACTTTAAGTGCGGAGCGGTAGTTCAGATGGTTAGAATGCCTGCCTGTCACGCAGGAGGTCGCGGGTTCGATCCCCGTCCGTTCCGCCAACTTGCCATCAAAAATAAGATTACCTTTGGTAATCTTTTTTTTTACTCTTTTGATATAGCAGTTTTCTATATCTGGTTATATATAAATAATATCTTTCTATCCTTAAAGTAATATTTTTTTTGTTGTATTATCTATCTAATAAGAATTGTTTATTTTAGGAGATTTTATGCCAATAAATATCCCTAATGATCTACCAGCAAAAGCAGTATTAAATTCTGAGCAGGTTTTCGTAATGACTGAGGATAGATCCTCTCATCAGGATATTCGTCCTCTTAATCTACTATTTTTAAATTTAATGCCTAAGAAGATTAATACTGAGATTCAATATCTTAGAAAGTTATCTAATACACCTCTTCAGGTTAATATTACTTTTTTAAGAGTGGATAACCATATTTCTAAAAATACTCCACAGGTCCACATTGATACTTTCTATAAAAGTTTTGATGAAATTTCATCTAAGAACTTCGATGGTATGATTGTTACTGGTGCTGCTCTAGATCAAGTTCAGTTTCAAGATGTAAACTATTTTGACAAGTTAAAGAAGATCCTTTTGTGGAGTACAAAGCATGTTACATCAACATTATTCTCATGCTGGGGAGTAGCAGCTGCTCTTAAAGTTTTTTACAACATTGATATTATGATAATGAAAGATAAGTTATCTGGCATTTATGATGTAAATTTAAGCGACCAAATCGATACTCTCACTAGAGGATTTGACGATACTTTCAAAGCTCCTATTTCCAGATTCTGCGATTTTCCTTTAGATGTTATAAAGGATAGAACAGATATTAATATTCTTGCATCTAGTGATGAAATAGGTCTGTACCTTGGGGTATCTCCAGATAAAAAGCAGGTATATGTCTCAGGTCATCCTGAATATGATCTGATGACACTTTCTGATGAATATCACCGTGATCTTGATGCTAATTTACAACCAGAAATTCCTGTAAATTATTTTCCAAACAATGATCCTAATAAAACTCCATTATGTACGTGGAGAGGACACTCTTCTTTATTGTTTGCAAACTGGTTGAATTACTACGTATATCAGGAAACACCTTTCGAATTTTAATTAAAGGAGTAGCATATGCTACTCTTTGTTCTATCTAATATTCCGCTCCTTCCTTAAGTTAGATGAAATCATTTTACTAATCTAATTCAATTCCATCATTTTTCTGTAATACTAATTCGCCTACAAAATATTGAATAACATTTAAGTAATTCTTATAAAAAAAGACTAATTTGCGTTAAAATAGCATAAATTTTTTGAGTAATAGGTACAAAAGTGACAGCTTTTAAAACAGCGAAATTTAAGATTCAAGGTGGCAAACCGTTAGATGGAGAGGTTAAGATTTCAGGAGCTAAAAATGCAGCTTTGCCAATTCTCCTTTCTACAATTCTCACTTCAGATACAGTAGTATTAAAAAATGTTCCTGATTTAGCAGATGTAAAAACCAGTTTTAAACTCCTGCAGGATCTTGGAAAGATTTGTACATATGATGCTCGAACAGGTGAAGCTGTTATTTCAGGTGCAGTTACAAGCTATGTAGCATCTTATGAATTAGTGAAGACAATGAGAGCCTCTATTATGGCTTTAGGTCCTCTTGTTGCTTTCTGTGGACAGGCTGAAGTTTCTTTACCTGGCGGTTGTGCAATTGGAGCAAGACCAGTTGATCTGCATATTAAAGGTCTTCAGGCTATGGGTGCACAGATCAAGCTAGACGATGGTTATATAAAGGCTACTGCAATAGGATCCGGAAGACTTCAGGGTGGACATATTGTTATGGATAAAGTTTCAGTTACAGGAACTGAAAACCTTATGATGGCAGCATGTCTTGGAAATGGCACAACTATTATTGATAATGCAGCTTTAGAGCCTGAAATCGTTGATTTGGCACATTGCTTAAATAAAATGGGCGCTAAAATTAAAGGTGAAGGAACACCAAGACTTGAAATTGAAGGTGTTGAAAAACTTCATGGCTGCGAGCATTCTGTTGTAGCAGATAGAATAGAAGCTGGTACATATCTGATTGCAGGTATTGCAACTCACGGTGTTGTAACCTGTCTGGATACATTACCATCATCACTTGAATCTGTTTTACAAAAATTAAGACAGGCTAATGCACTTATTACTGTTGATGGAACAAGTATCACAGCAGATATGAGAAATCGTCAGATTAAACCTGTCGATGTTGTTACTGCACCTCATCCTGGTTTCCCAACAGATATGCAAGCTCAAATTACTGTTTTAAATGCACTTTCTGACGGTGTAAGCTCTGTTACAGAGACTATCTTTGAGAATAGATTTATGCACATAGCTGAGCTTATTAGAATGGGCGCACACATTGAGATCAGAGGAAATACTGTGATTTGTGAAGGTGTGTCTCAGCTAAAAGGTGCACAGGTAATGTCATCCGATCTAAGGGCTTCAGCATCATTGGTTATTGCTGGTCTTGCTGCAGAAGGTACTACTATTGTTGACAGAATCTATCATATGGATAGAGGATATGAACATATCGAAACAAAAGTAGGAAGTCTTGGCGGAATAATCGAAAGAATTTATTAGTATGTTTGATTTAAGTCCCTATAACACATTTGGTTTAAATGTTAAGTCAAAAGATGGCTTAATTGTAAACGACGTCGCTGATTTGAGACGAGTTCATTCAGAAAATATAATTGTTCTAGGTCAAGGATCAGACGTTCTTTTTACTGATGATTTTGATGGGACAGTACTAATAAATAATATTAAGTCGCTGAATATAAATTTTGTTGATGGAAAGTACATCGTAAAAGTTGGAGGCGGTGTAAATTTCGATCAGTTGATAGTATCTTTGATTGAAAAGAGAATTTTCGGTTTAGAAAATCTTTCATATATTCCTGGTACTGTTGGTGCATCTCCTGTACAAAATATTGGAGCTTATGGCATTGAAATAGGCGACTATATAAAAGAAGTTACAGCATATGACCTTCAGCGACATATTATTCAGACCTTCTCAAAAGAAGAGTGTGAGTTTGGATACAGAACATCCTATTTCAAAACTCATAAGAGCAGAAGATTATTCATAACGAGTGTGACTTTCGAATTAAGTTCAGAATTCAAACCTAAACTGGTTTATCAGGGACTAAAAGACGAAAACTTTGTAAATGCACAGGAGCTTCGCGATAAGGTAGTTGAATTAAGACGTAGAAAATTACCAGATCCTAGATTAGTTGGAAACGCTGGTTCTTTCTTTAAAAATCCAATAGTAAGCAAGGATTTTGCAGAGAAATTAAAGAAAGAATACGAATCACTACCTGTATATCCATATGATGAGAATAATTGCAAACTTCCTGCAGGATATCTGATAGAACATGCTGGATGTAAGGGTATTACACACGGTAATGTAGGAACTTGGGAACATCAGGCTTTAGTAATTGTAAATAGGGGCAATGCAAAACCTCATGAGGTTGTGGCATTAGCAAAATACATTATAGCCGAAGTTTATAGAAAGTTCGGGGTAAATCTAGAGCCTGAAGTTAGAACATATGGAAGAACAGGAGAAGTTTCTTGGGATACCCTGTAGGTTATTTAGCCATTATCAAACCGCTAAACTCATCTAAAAATCTTTCATATAAGATTAAAGATTTATGTGAAGAGCTCAACATTAAAAAAGATGATGTTCTTTTTGCGGTTAAGGAATTTAATGAGCTTTTTAATCTAGTCGAAGAAAAAGAAGAAACTCTCATCTTAAAAAGAAAACTAGATCTTCTCGATCAAGATCTGATATTTAAGCAAATTGTAGGGGCAGGCAGAGTATTAGTTTTAGAATCTGTAGATTCAACAAATACCTATATGCTCAAAAATACTGCAAATGTCATTTCAGGTGATACCTTATTCTCTGAAATTCAAACTGCTGGTAGAGGTCGAAGGGGAGGTAAATGGATATCAGGCTTTGCCCGCCAGTTGACCTTTTCCACATCATATTTATTTGATAATGTTGTAAAAATTCAGGGATTGTCGATTGGTATAGGTGTAGCTGTCGCAAACGCAATTGAGTCTTTTGGTATTAAAGGAATAAAAATCAAATGGCCAAATGACATTTATATCAATGATTGTAAAGTTGGTGGAATTCTTATTGAAGTTGCCACTGATGGTAGCAAAGTAAAAGCAGTACTTGGTGTTGGATTAAATGTATATACAGATAATCTTGCAGTTACTGACAAACGATACTGCGCCTTAGCTGAAGGTCCAACTGACACTTTTAACAGAAATCTCTTAGCAGCTGCTCTTATAAATTCAATAAAAGATGTTTGTTTATCATTTTTAAACAATGACAGAGAAAAAATTCTTAAAGAATTTAATCAAAGAGATTATTTAAAAGGAAAACAGATATCAATTCAAACAGAACAGGGTGTTGTTCATGGTGTAGCTGATGGTATTGATTCAACAGGTGCTATCATATTAAACACTGGTGAATCAATATGTTCTGTAAATGTAGGTCATATACTTTAGACTTACTTTCTCAAGTAAATTTCTTCTATATGATGATCTTCCCCTTTCTTTAAAATAAGGTTAGCTCTATTTCTGCAAGGAAGAATGTTTTCAATCAGATTAACGTGATTAACGGCTTCCCAAATAAGTTTTGCGATACTTT
>NZ_JBGVMC010000363.1:0-1517 GCF_045124615.1 Succinivibrio sp. | reverse complement strand
GAATCATCAAGTAATAATTCATCTGCATAGTTCCCTGCAGTGCCCTGCTCATACGCCTTTTTAAGTCCTGTTAATCTGCCGTTGCCTGCAATCGCTCTGGTAATGTTCGGATCATCACTGTAAAACTTTTCGTTTTCAGCTCCGTTAATGTTGTGTGATGTTTCGACTGCATCCGCATCAATCACGGCATACTGTACTTTATAGCGTGTTCCGTCACTGGCAACCGCAGTAGTTACCTTTCCAAGTTGTTCCTGTGGGATAGTTCCATAAGCAATTACAGGAGCACCATCAGATAATGAGCTGTTATTTGATAAGCGCATATAATCAGGATCTTTTGCAATCTCTCTGATCTGTGTCTGTGAGATCTGAGAAGTGCGATCACGGTTCTGAATAATTACACTCTTATCAACTTTTTCAGGTAAAGAATAGTCCATTTGATTATTCTTTTGACGTTGCTCTAATAGCTGTTCTCTGCGTGACTTAGGCTTGTTCTGTTCTGCCTTTTGAGCGTTTTTATTTGCCTTTGTAATATGCTTGCCGTTGAATTTACCGCCCATGCCTCCAAGTATTTGACCTGTTTCACCGTCAATTAGAGCGTGTCTGCCTCTTGCATTTTCACCATTAGGCTTAACAGTGATCCACTTTGCTTCATCCTGAGTGAGTTTAGATCTCGCTCTTGCCATGCCTTGACCAAACGCCATGCCTAACTTAAATGCTATTCCTGCCCTTTGTGCAATCTGTTTATCCATTTTTTTACCGCCTTAACGCTGAATAATAAAACGCCGTCCTCTAAGTAACTTTAAATTATTTGCATGGATCTGCATAGGAGGCTTAACATCTGCTAGCGCATAACGCAGGGCATCCTGCAAATGAGAAAATTCATGCTCTGGTTCATTTGTGGTTTTACCGTTGCGATCTTTTTTCCAGATATAATTTGTAATTTCGTGATAGTAGTTTTCACATTCAGGATGAATAATGATTTTGTAATTCTGAATTTTTTGAATACCATAACGCACGGAATCAACACCTTTTGAACACGCTACGGCATTTATACCGAGCTTTTTTAATTCTTCAATTGATTTTGGTTCGGCACTGTCACAATAGATTTTTTCACGCTTTAACCCAATTCTTTTTATTGCCTTTGCTATTTCGTTGTTGGTAACATTGCTCTGATACCACTCACAGAATATAAAAAGCTCTTTTGTTTCTTCGCTGATCACAACTCCAATAAAAGCCGTTGGATCGGTAAAACCAAAATCTAAACCGTATGATATTTTGTTGCTTGCTTTTCTGATACTTTCTAGGCGGTAATCAAATTCTCTAACCTCAAAATTGTTATAGATTAATCCATCACTTACACCCCACTCGCCTAAACCCTCGATCTTATAACGTCTTGGATTGTTACGCTCCATTTCCTCAAAGGTGAATAGATCCTCTTTGGTTAACCACTCATTACATTTATAATTTGTTGTCAGAGTAAAAATCTGCGGTGATTTCACATCAAAGAAACGGCTTTT
>NZ_JBGVMC010000362.1:0-1376 GCF_045124615.1 Succinivibrio sp. | reverse complement strand
CAATCTGAGCCATGATCAAACTCTTCGAAAATAAAGATTTTGATTTTTTGTGTTCCTTCAGCTCTCGCTTTCAACACTTCGTTTTTTTTGTCCCTCTTCCGAGGGCCCACACAGATTGTCCGTACTGATTTTTAAAGATCTGCATTAACGCTTGGTTAATGTTCGTTGTCGTTCGTGACAACGGAAATGCATTATAGACTTTTTTTAATTCTTGTCAAACATTTTTTTAAATTTTTTTTAATATTTTTTTGATCTTTTTATCAATTCTGATTTTTATGCGATTCTTATAATTCAAATTTTTCTAATTTTTTGAAGCCGAATTTTCTCACCATCTGCAATCTGTCGTCATAATTTTCTAGATTACCTGTATAAAAAGCTCTATCTTGCTTTTCATTTGTTTCTATCATTGTAGATTCTTTTATTACTGTTTTTACTCTTCTTCCTATAGCTTCACCAGAATCAACCAGTCTTGTTTCAGGCATTACTTCCTGTATCACATCCTTTACAAATGGATAATGTGTACAGCCTAATACCACTGTGTCAGGAACAATAGGAGCGTTTGTAAAAGGATCTAATATTTTTGAGACTGCTTTTTTATCTACCTTTCCTGTAGTCAGTCTGTTTTCAGCAATTACAGCTAAATTAGCGTTTCCGACTTTTATTACGTTGCAGTCACTTGCAAATGAATCTATAAGATCGTGGGTATATTTTCTTGATAATGTTCCTGGAGTTGCCAATATTCCTATTACTTTATTTTTAGATAATTTTGCAGCAGGTTTAATTGCAGGCACTACTCCAACAATTGGAAGTTTAATATGACATCTTAATTCTGGAAGTGCTACCGTACTTGCTGTATTGCAAGCAACTACAATAGCGCTCAGTTCAAATCTTGAACAAGCAGCTTCAATTAATTTATCAATTCTTTCAATTAAAAATGATTCTGTTTTATTTCCATAAGGAAAGCATTCATTATCGAAAAGATAGTATGCCTCAATTTCATTATTCAGCTCTTTTACTGCCTTAAATACGGACAGTCCGCCAACACCTGAATCAAAAAAAAGCACTCTTTTTACTTTCACTTTTGGCTCTAACACTTTAAGATCTCTATGTTCAAAAAATTATTTAGGACCGCCTACTATGTTACAGACTTTAATTGGAAAAACCGATCCTCAAAATTACGATCAATATCTTAAAGAAAAAATCTCTAATGTGGTTACATTATTTAAAAAAAATAATCTAGCCATTGATAATTACAGTGTTTTTGAATCTCCAAAAGAATACTACAGAATGCGTACTGAATTCTGTATATTCTTTAATGAAGACAGATCTGATTTCAATTTCTGCATGTTTGAACCTAACACAAAACCAAAAAAGAG
>NZ_JBGVMC010000361.1:0-4178 GCF_045124615.1 Succinivibrio sp. | reverse complement strand
TAAAGCCTGGTATACCATATAGCCAATCATTGTTTACCTGATATCGTAAATATTTTTCTTTAAGTTCATTAAATACAAGATAGAAAACGCAAATTGTTGTAACAATTAGGGAAATTTGCCACAAAAGTACAAGAAAACCGTTAAAAAAGGCAGAATCTGAATAATAGGATGCAAAACCGGAACTGATATTTAATACAAGTATAAAGAGCACACTGACTATTGATATAGACTGATATGTCCATATCCTACTGTCAGATGCAAAAATACTGTATAACATAGGAAGAAGTATGATAAGGTTAAACAATAACAACCATACATTTCCAAGAACGATATCCAATATCACTCCTTAACTGGTCTTTAATAGTAAAGAATTTTACGCTTTTACGACATATTAGGCAAACTGCTAAGACACGATTAGAAAATATATTTGTTTAGAATGTGAAGTTTATTGTATTTGTAAAATGAACAAATACTTTTTGCAGATGGCTTTCATTGAATTGAGCTTGATTTTGTTCTTTTGTATGTGCTCTTTGCGTATTCTGATATAATTGACAGAAATCACCAATTATAAGGGAACAAGATAAATGCTTTTTTCATCAATGACGTTCATTTATGTTTTTCTGCCTGTTGTTTGCAGTATCTATCTATTGGTAAGAAATGAGCTGAAAAATCATGTTCTCCTGCTCGCAAGTCTAGTGTTTTATGCCTGGGGTGAACCAAAATATCTTGCAATAATGATTGCAACAATACTTATAAACTATGTTTTTGCAATTTTTATTGAAAAAGCAGACAAAGAGATTCAAAAAGAAACAGTTCTAACTCTTTTTATAAATAAAAAAATGCTTTTGGCACTGTGCATAACAGCAAATCTGTCAATACTCTGTTATTTTAAGTACTTTAACTTTTTTGCCGAGAACATAAACCTCCTATTTAAAACAAATGTAGATTTTATTAAGGTTATTATGCCTATCGGAATATCATTTTATACATTCCAGTCAATTTCTTATGTTATGGATGTATACAGAGGTGAGAGTGCGCAAAAGGATTTGTACAAGCTTGCACTGTATATTGCTCTTTTCCCTCAGCTTATAGCAGGACCTATTGTCAAATACCATGAAATATCAGCTCAAATTGAATCACGATCAGTAAACTTCTCAACTTTGAGTTATGGAATAAAAAGATTCATCATTGGTCTTTCAAAGAAAATGCTTATTGCAAATACTTTTGGAGAAATAGCAGATAAGGTATTTGCATCAAATCCTGATTCTTTTTCACCTCAGATTGCGTGGCTTGGCGCTGTTTGCTATACACTTCAGATATATTTTGATTTTTCAGGTTATTCAGACATGGCTATAGGACTTGGAGCTATATTCGGATTTAAATTTCCTGAAAACTTTAATTATCCATACATATCTAAAACAATTACAGAATTCTGGAGAAGATGGCATATATCACTATCATCCTGGTTTAGAGAGTATCTTTATATTCCACTTGGAGGAAACAGAAAAGGAAACAAAAGAACCTATCTAAATCTTTTTTTGGTATTCCTTGCAACAGGTGTATGGCATGGTGCAGCCTGGAATTTTGTTATCTGGGGTATTTACAACGGATTTTTCGTAATAATAGAAAGACTTTTTAAACTGAATAAAGATACACAAACAAGACCACTCTATCAGAGAGGATTACTACATATATACTGCATTCTTGCATTCATTATTGGATGGGTTCTTTTCAGATCACCTGATCTTGAATATGCAATAAACTATATATCCAATATGTTCTTCTGTCTTGATTATACTGATGAACCATATATTCTTGAATACTATATAAGTGCCTTGGATGCTCTTCTTTTAATATTTGCTCTTATTGTATGTCTACCTGTATTTAAAAATATTCTTTATCGTTCTGAAAACAGCACGTTACTATCTGTTGCTGTTAATATCTGTACATATATTCTTTTGATTATTTCAACAGCACAGATAGCAGGCAGTACATATAATCCATTTATATATTTCAGGTTTTAAGATTTTTAGAGTAAAGTTGACCGAATTGACATGATTATAAAGATTGAAAACTTCAAAAAAATAAAAAAACTTACAGCAGTATTCTTCGCATCTGTTATTGCTCTTTGCATTACTTTTTTTGCAAAAGACATAACAGGCGATCGTTATTTTTCTGTAAGCTTAAATCTTGACAGCATACAAACAAATAAAAAAGTTACTCTTACTCTGACTGATGAAAGAGGGATCAGTTTTTCAGACAACTCTTTACATATAAAGGAATTTACAAAAGATTTTTTTGATAACAATATATTTTTTAAGATAAGTGCGCAAAAAGTAAGCTCCATAGAAAAGCTGATAATAAAAATAAATCTGATGGATACAGACAAAAAAGCACTGAAAATAAGTAATCTAAAAATTAATAAAAAACCAGTCAAACTATACAGCATAAAAGCTTTTGAAGATGGTTTTTATACTTTAGATAAAGTAAATAAGAACTCAGATAGCAAAACAGTCGATCTTAACAATGGATTTTCATTTAAGCTAAATGATGGCAATATTGCTATCTGCATTTTAGATGAGTTAAAAGCAAATCCAATGTCAGGAAATTATTCATTCTTTGGAATATTTATAATTTTCTTCTCCGTCTTTTCAATTTCATATCTTCTAATCCGTTTTTTACTGTCAAAAAAAGCTACAGAAAAAGCAAAAGGCTCAGATATTCTCTTTATTATTGCTGTAATTATTACTCTTTTAATACCTATTCTTTTACTTAATACAAAAGAGAATGCAAAAGATCTATCTGAAAACAGAGTGTTAGCTTCTTATAAAAACATATATATAACAGAGCCTAGCTTTAAGATTAATCTAAACTTCATGAAAGATTTTGAAAACTACTTTAACGACAGATTCGGTCTTAGAAATCAGCTCATAAAGCTAAAGCAGCTCCCTGAAAAGTCATCTTTAAATAAAATGTTATCAAGTTTTATAAGTAAAGAGAATTCAGCGTTCTGCCAGTCTGATGGCTGGTGTTTTTTAAACAATAACATTGGCGAAACTGAGATGTGCATCTTTGACAGAAAAAAAAGTTTTGCACCTGATACGACACTTTTAAAAGAGATAGTAAAAAGAACAGATAAACAGATAATACTGTTAGTTAATCCTTTAAAAACTGAAATATATCCTGAAAAAATAAGAATTTTTAAAGAAAGAAAAGCACCTTTATGGTATTTTTCAGATTATGCATATGATGAATTTTCAAAAATCAAAGCTGATAATCTTACAGTCATAAATGTAAGAAACCTGCTTATCGAATCAAAAAAATCACATCCTAATGATCTTCTGTATTTCAAGGATGAGCACCATATGACAGAATATGGTAACTATATAATTATTAAATACCTTATAAACAATCTACCAGCATTTTCAAAGCTAAAAGCCAACTTCAATATAGATAGCAGATATAAGCCTGTTTTAAAGCAGATTGCTACAGGTGAATTTATAGACGATACTAATTTTATTCAGTACCATGGTCAGACTTACGGAATAATTTTTGGAATGAGACAAAGATTTAAGAAAGGCAATTTTGCAAATCCTGTTGAATATCCAATGTTTTCTTTTTCCAATAATTACCTAAAAGACGTGACAATAAAGCGTGATCCTAGGTGCGATGCTAATATTCATCTGCACAACAGCATGGCAACTGACTTTAAAGTTTATGTATATGCAAACAGTTTTGTTGAAACATTCTCAAAAGTTATGGCTGCATGTGCAAAAGATGTTTACAGAGCCAGAGTAAACACATCCTGTGGTGCCGTTACATTAACAAATCCTGATTCAGTTATTGATGAAATTACTAAGATCAATCCTGATGTGATTGTTATTCCTTATTGGCAGCATACATTCTAGTCAATACTCAATACTACCTGTTAAATGATACATCTATATAAAAGATTGGACAAAAGAACAGACACAAATGGTGTCAATGTATCGATGATAAAAAACGGCAGTTAAGATTTTAACTACCGTTTGTAGAATGTCTCTGATAGAGGGAAACTAATTAAGCTTAAGCTCTAACCTCAGTTGAGTTCTCATCAAAATCATGATCAAGACCTGCAATCTGAGCCTTACCTTGTTTCCAGTAAGGTGACATTGCACGAAGACGCTCAATAATCTTTG
>NZ_JBGVMC010000360.1:0-5192 GCF_045124615.1 Succinivibrio sp. | reverse complement strand
AAACGTGTGAAGGAACATGTAAAACAAAATTTTCCTTGAATGGTTAATTTTGTGTAGTGTTAGCAAAACACATACTAATAATACTAACATATTGAATATATATTAAGGTTCAGTACAGAAAAATGTGGGATCTCATAGTGGATCTTTCCAAACTGTGATTCCATTTTTGCCTTGAAGCATCAAATAACTTTAAGAAAAAGTATTCATCGTCAGGCAATCCATAACTCTGTCTCCTGATAGTCTTTATCTTCTGATTTATAACTTCAATTTTTCCATTGGAAATGCGGTATTTTGCATGGCTAACAATTCCTTCTTTATGATTTTCCAACAAGTTGGCAAACCACTTAAAATGGCAATTTTCAGTACAATTGCAATATGAAATAATCTCATCAATGTAGATAGTCATCTTTTCTTCAGAATCAAGCTTGTAAGCCTCATTTAGGATTGTTTTTACGTAATCCAAATTAAACAGCAAGGTGTTTTGAGAAAGCAGTTGCAAATAGCGCCCCATCTGACCTCCTGTTTGTTTGACTTCATCCTTTTTGAAAAGCTCACTACCTTTCGAAATTACTTCTCCTTTATGAGCAGCATCGTCTTTTGCTAATAATGTATTCCTGCTTGAAGTCAGGATGTATTTACTACCTTTAAGAGCTTCTGCTGCTTCCTCATTTCCTTCTTCAATCAGCCTTCGTTGTTCGTCTTTTCTGACTTCACTGACAACCTTTTCATTGAAGTTGGAAAATCTTTTAGTTATGACGCAAAGATCTTGAATTGATCGATCACTTTATCTTGATTTAATCGATCAGAAGATCTTCTTCTTTATGACGCACTTCTCATAATGCTTCTTGTCATCTCAATATTCTTTATAAGATCCTAAAAAAATTACTATTCTTGAAATAAGAGCTTTGCTTGAGGGAAGAGGCTGTTTAGATAGTTTCTTATTGGGTCTGAATTAATTAAAAAAGGTCGTGTTCCCCCTTTTGTTTCGCGACAAAAGAACACGACCTGACATAAAAGTCATGATCATATTACCACAAGGAACTTTCAGAATTGTTAAAGAGAATGTTTTTCTATCAAGAATTGTGCTCTTGGTTGGCTTTTTAAAGTTATGCTCGATGCTTAATTGCGAGAAAATTTATATACACGGTTATATAACAAGGATTGTCAAGCAGATAGGAATAAATGAAAAGACATTTCTTATACCAAGAATTATCTGTAAGGGTGGAAACCCTGTACAACGAACCCATGTACTGTTGCCTGACTTTATCCTTCCTTACTGCAACTATTCAGTAAAGACGCTCTGTATAGTTTTTTCAAATGAAATCCCAATAAACACCGTCGAGAAAATATCAAAAGAAGAATGGGATAAGCTAGTTTCAATAATTAGTAGAAAATCCCTAAACGACAAGATCGAGTACATTATTCGAGCTAAGCATAAATTAAAAAAAAGATATAAAGAGATTGGAAGTACACATATTTTTATTAATAAAGTCCAAGTACCCCCAAAAATGCTCTCAATCCCCATCAAAATCGCAAGATTTTATTACCTTTTAACTTCTGAAAAACACAGGTGTATCAACGTTCAGCAGTACTTCAGCCACACGATTTACCAATTTGACACCAGTTGATCCATAAAATTGCTCCTGTCCATTAAATAAAGGAGCTTTTTATGAACAAAACTAGCCAAAATTCAGGATATCTGAGGTTTCCTCAGTTGAAACAGGCCTGCATAAGGTTACTAACATCAACTGATTCATGTAGGTTTATTGCTCGTTCACTTAAGGTGTCCCCAAGCACGATTATCAGACTCAAGAATAAGCTTGAAAGTCAAGAAATCAGTAACAGTGACGAAATATCAAGGCTGTCTCCCAAAGAGCTTTATGAAAAAGTCTATCCAAGAAAACAGCAGGATGTTAGAAATGACAGTCAGAATAAATATCTACCTGACTTTGAAAAACTCACTTCTGTGATGATTGAGAAAAAGCTGAATATTACTCAGCTGTATGCTCTATATGAATCAGAGGCTTTAAGTAAGGAACTACAGCCACTGAGTCTGTCATATTTTTCTGCCAGAATAAAAATTGCAAGAGACTTAATTGAATCTGATAGTCCTGAGTTTTATTATGCACAGACGTTTCCTTATGGTCTGTACGCTCAGCTTGATTATACAGGTGACAAGTATGAGCTTTTAACCTATAACGGCAGAATTACATGTTGGATCATGGCCATTGCTTTTCCTGCAAGTTACTACGTTTACGCAGGATTTGTGACAGCTCAGAGTACAGCAGAAAGTTGCAGAGTATTATGTGAAGGTTTTAGATACCTAGGAAATCGCCATCCAAGTATTTTAACAGTAGACAATGCACGTTGTTGGTGTACACAGCATAAACCACATGCAGAAGCTGTAATAAATGAAAATTTCGCATGCTATCTGCAGGAAATGGGCATGTGTGCAGAAGCTGCACCTCCATATACGCCACAACGTAAAAGCTGTGCAGAGCACTCAGTCGGAAGAATTCAGTCTGTTATGTCTAGTTTGAAGCACGAATTTGCTACTACGTTGCGTACATTGCAAGAGCATAACAAGATCCTTATGGAAAAAGTTGAGGCTCTAATTAACAAAGGTCCTTTCAGACGAAGTACAACTTTGACCAGAGACTACCTTTTCAAAACTTATGAACTGCCTTTACTAATACCTGAGAAGAAAATTCCTGAATATATGGGCGAACCTATATCAGTGGTTGTTCCTGGCTCTTACATGGTAACAGTCCAAGCACATCAGTATTCTGTTCCATACTTATATATCAAGAAACGTGTAGATATTTATTTAACCAATGATCTGGTGATAATTAAATATGAGGGCAAGGAAATAGCTCGTCACCTACGGACAGATGGAGAGGGGATCACTGCCGTTGAAGGTCACAAACCGAGCCTACATCAGAAAATTGATGCAAACAACAGGATTTATGCATCACTGGATGACGTTACGTCAATATCAAAAGCTTTAGATGACGGCGTCAATAGATTCTGTCTTTCAAAGATTGAGTATGACAAAAATAACTGTCGAGCAGAATCAGTCACAATAAAAACCTGCAGGGCTGTCATAAATGGATACAAGCGTTGCTTTTTCAAACAGTTGTACTCTGAAGCCTGCATATCTGTCCTTAATCTGGAGCCTTATAAATGGAGCTCCTACTCAGTAGCAGAAATGTATAAGGAACTTCAGAATGAATATAACAAAAACCAAAAAATTCAGCATCAGGAAGAGTTTGAAATATTCAGACCCACAGAGCCAGATGATGCACATTTAAGAGATTTCGATAGTTTTGAACCTGATGTACATGGAGAACAGTCATGAAAGAAAAAACTGTACTTTTACCAGAGCAGCGTGAACTTATCGCACTAGCACAGAGACTGGAACTTGATGGAGTGGTAGATGAGCTTTACGAGCAGTTTGGCAGTCCTGAGATGTATACAGATATGACGTTTGAAGATAAGCTGAAAAGATGTCTTGAGTCTCATGAGGAGCATGTTGCACACAAAAGATTTAACAAATTATTCAGAAATTCAAGAGTCCGCAAACGCATATACCTCAAACAGTTTGCTCCAGATCCTTCAAGAGGTTTCGAAAGCACGATGCTTTTAAAACTAAAAGACTGTGATTATATCAACAAGGGTATAAATATTGTGATAAGCGGAGCCTCTGGCACGGGTAAAACAGCACTTGCTTGTGCAGCTGCAGTTGAAGCAATGAGTAAAGGGTATAGTGTAATGTTTTACCGCTTCAATGATTTTATGACCATGGTAAATTCTAAGGATGGACCTTCGTTCATAAGATTCAGGGATAGAATAAAAAACATTGACCTTATAGTTTTCGATGACTGGGGGCTATCTAAAATTCCAGACAACATAGTTTGTGCTTTAAATGAAATTGCAGAATGCAGATACGGAATAGGTTCTACCATTATCACCTCTCAGCTAGGAAAGAATTCATTAAAGAAGGTCATTGATCCATCACCAATTAGGGACGCACTGGCAGATAGATTAATGAGAGATTCTGATATGGAAATTACCCTAAAAGGTGCATCATGGAGAGGCACCAATGAAGAAATTAAAGGAGAGCAAAATGATTAGTAATGCAAATGTAACAGCTGTTATCAATGCAGCATATAACAAGGATTTTCCATTATCTGCAGGAAAACTATTGGAACTTGTCAATTCTGATATGAGTACATATGAGCTTTTGGATGTAATCTGCGATTTCATCAACTCTATGAGTATTATTGAGCATAAAAAAGACGTGACAACACTGTGTCAAATGAAAACGAAGATGAAAGAGTTAACCTCAAAGATTAGATCTCTACAGGAGAATTACAATGATGCGATGAATCAGCTACTAAAAACAAAAGAAGAAGTATTAAGCATGCAGGCTGAAAAAGGAAAAATTCTTATTCAGAACAGTCTGTTGAGTTGTGAAAAAGAAGCACTAAAAAGTCAGATTGAAAGAAATAAGCTTTTGATGTAACAACCTTAATGGCATGGTAACCCAAAAAACTATGCCATTTTTTTATTCAAAGCGATCTGTTAAGAATAAGATTCTCTGATCGCCTATGACAAGATCTGATGATCGATGACAACAAGATCTATGCGTCAAAATTGTAATTTATTCCAAAATTCTAACGCAAAAAGATTTTCATTTATAAAGTTTGATACTGGATTTAAATCATTTGAAATAACATTTCTATTATTTAAAAAGGCTTCGCAAGCTATTACTCCATATCCAGAAAAAGGGTCTAAAACAATCTGATCTTCTTTTGAATATTTTTGTATAAAGTTTAAAATTTCTCCGCTTGGTTTTTTTCCCCAATATTTGTGCATCTCATACATGGGTTTCTTTTGCATCATTACCACCGATATAAAAAAACAATATTCGTAAGACTCTATATAATCAATGATTTCAACTTTAAAAATTCTCTTAACAAACACTGCAGTTTAAGAAACGCAACTTGTTGAAGTTCCAATAGATTTACCTTCTAGTTTTATAGGAGGTTTTCTAAGAACTTCAATGATGCAACTTAAACCTTTTCCTTTTAACCTGTTTATATAACCCGGTTTGGATTTTATCCAACACGAGAACCTTTCAGACCATTGCTTGATGCTATTTAAACACTTTCGTTTATACACCAACAATG
>NZ_JBGVMC010000359.1:0-11652 GCF_045124615.1 Succinivibrio sp. | reverse complement strand
TACTTCTTACCTTCTCTTTCTAAAGGAATATAAATTGAATCGCGGGTAGTACCTGGATGATCAGCAACAATAACTCTGTCTTCACCTAAAAGTCTGTTTGTTAAGGTAGACTTACCAACATTAGGCTTACCTACAATAGCGAATTTAATTGGCAGATCAGCAAAAGGTGTGGCATTTTCTTCAACTGCAGCTTCGCCTTTCTGTAGAGCTCTTACCTTTTCTTTGTGTGCAAACCAGTCATAACCGCCAGCCTGCATATCAACAGGAACATTTTCAAGGAACTGATAGCCTTCTTCCCAAGCTTTATACTCTTCTTCCTGAGCCTCTTTTTCCTTTTGCTCTAACTGCTCTGGAGTTAGATCACAATCAAGAGGACCATCCTCACGAAGAAGTGGAGCAATAACATCTTCAAGAACGTTGTTAACACCTCTGCCATGAGCTACAGCTGTAGGATAAACCTCGCCTAAGCCTAAAGCATAAAACTCAGCACCTGCTGTTTCTGGATCAAGGCCATCAACCTTGTTAGCAATAATCGCACATTTCTTTCCTGAACGGCGAATATAGTCAGCAACTGAGTAGTCACCTGGCAGAATACCAGCTCTTGCATCAAGCATGAAAAGAACAAGATCGCACTCATCAATGGCAAGAAGAGCCTGATTTGTCATCGAGGTTGTTACTTCTTCTGGCTGATTTTTTGCATCCTCAGCAATACCGCCAGTATCAATAAGAACGTACTCTCTACCTTCGTAAAGTGCTCGTCCGTATTTTCTATCACGGGTCAAACCAGGAAAATCTGCAACTAAAGCATCCCTAGTTTTAGTAAGTCTATTAAAAAATGTTGATTTACCCACATTAGGGCAACCTACTAAAGCTACTACCTTCATTGTATTCCTCACTTAGAGCCTGAAAAGAAAATACAGTTCTTTTAAAGCTTCATTAATCAACAAAAGCTCCTGCAAGTGCAGGAGCATCTTGATAAAGCAGAATAATAAATTATTCTACTTCAATAAATTCCTCATCGTCCTCGGACTTAACACCAGCACTAGGCATTAGACCGTAACCACTGAGTTCTTCACGCTGCTTCTTTTCATATTCAGCAACGCGCTTCTCATACTCAGCCTTCTGACGCTGATACTCTCGAATCTGAGCTTCAATTGCTCGCTCCTGAGCTTGAATTTGAGCTACTAACTTACGAGCCTCTTCACGACGCTGCTCGATAGCTTCACGAGTTGAAGTTCCGATTCCTAAATTCTCTGTCATTGCCTTTGATGCAATGAGTGCAGAGGTAATTCCACTTACCTTTTCAAGATCTGTAAATCTCTTCTTTGGCTGAACCATATCAATAGGATCATAACAGATCAGATCAACACTTCCGTCTGATGAATAAACAACAAGACAGTTTCCAACAATAAATGGAGCTACATAAATTGGTGATGATGATACTTTGATTTTTGAATCGATAACACCATCGTTTAGGTTCATGAAATATACATAACCTTCAAGATCACCTACTACAGCATAGTTTCCATATATTACAGGAGCTGTAACATTTCTGTATCCAAGCTGTGTATTAACCCATGCCTCAACGTTATCTGAACGTCTTACACAGTAAACATGACCATTATCGCCTGTCAGAACAAAATAATTGTCATCGTAGGCAATATCCTTTGATGAATGATATGAAAGTCTGCTTGTTACAGCCTGTTTCTCAAGAGAATATCTTACAAAGCCAGAATTATAGGCTGTTGTATACATCTCAGAGCCAATTAACAGTGGAGTTGATGATACATCAGACATTCTGTCTAAATCAGAACTTCCGTTGTTCTGACCAACACCTACCTGATTTAAAACAAAGCCGTCGATCTGACTTAGCATCATAACTCGGCCTGATGCTGTACCAATAACAACAAGCTCGTCACCAACTGCAACTGGTTTTGACTGACTTCTTAAATGAAGTGATTCTGATAAATCTCCAGACTCCCAAATCTTTGCTTTTGTACTCAGAGAATAAGCAGATAGTCTACCAACTGAATCCATAACAAAGATCTTATCACCTGATGCATTGAACACAGGGCTAGTTACGATTTCTGAACCAACAAAAGCTTTGTAGTATATTGAACCATCTTTACGATTCATGACATAAAGATAGCCATTCTCTGAACCTACAGCAATATACTTACCGCGAGTAGCTACGCCACCTGAAAGTCTTGCTGATCTCTTGTTATCATTCTCTTCTTCATCTGAAAGATCAATCTTCCAGCGCTTACTTCCATCCTTAACATTGATGGCATATATCTTTCCATCTCTTCCTGCAACATACATAACAGAATGAGAAACAACCGGTGTAAGCTGAGAGAAGAAATCATCAGATCCCTGTGTTGAATATGACCATACATTCAATGGTTCAAACACATTTTCAACTTCTGGAGATTCTACAGGCTCAAACAAATCCTTATTTGAGTTACAACCGGATATAACAAAGCATATTGCGGCAGTTAATGCTGCTGTTATAAGCTTGTTCTTGATCATAATGCCACCTTTGTTCGTTTTTTATTATTCTTATTATTTCTTAAATGTTGATGCAGAAGTTGCAATATCTTCAGCTAATGCACTTGCTCTTTGAAAAGCAGGTGTATCACCATCTTTACGAAGACTATCAGCTTTCATCTGCAATAGTGTATTAATTGCAATCTTTTTGCTCTCGCACTCATCGATTGCCTTCTTATATGAAGCAAGAGCAGCCTGCTTGTCACCCTTTGCAAGGTTGATATCACCCTCAAGTTCATATTTCTCAACTGCATAAGCATCAGAGTTAACAGAAGAAAGTTCAGCTGTTGCCTCATCAAACTTCTTAAGCTGAGTATATAAATGAGCCTTCATAATTGCTGCATTAGGAGCAATTAACTTTCCGCCGTTTTCCTTTGCAAAAGAAGCATTCTTTAAAGCCTCCTCATATTTGCCTTCAACAGCATTATTAGCAGCTAGCTCTAATGACAGTAAAGAACCATAAACATCCTTGTGCTCTGCTAAGAATGCCTCTACCTGAGCTTTTGCCTCTGTTGGCTTTAAAGCAAGCTTTGTCTTTAGTGCTGTTAATTCATAAGCATATGTCTGAGCTTTTTCAGTCTGATATGAATTGTAATACTTATAACCAACCATAGCAGATAATGCGATTGCGACACCTACTGTCAGTGAGAGCCAGTTTTCTGACCACCATTTGCGAACGACTTGCTCTCTCTCGTGATCATCTGTTAAAACATCCATTGTTTTTCCCTTACTTGTTGATAATTGATTTGATTATTTTAACACTTTCTTCAAGTGTATATTCTTTTTGCTCTGAATCCTTGTCAGACATATTCTTAATTGTAACAGTATTGTTAGCAATTTCACTCTCACCGATAATGACAGCTACCTTAGCACCTGACTTATCAGCTCTCTGGAACTGCTTTTTGAATTTACCGCCACCACAGTGGTTGAATACTCTTACATCTTCAAGAGCATCTCTTAAATATGAGCTTACCTGTAACTGACGAAGTTCGCAGCCTTCACCTGAACCTAAAACATAAACGTCAGCTGCTGAATCTGCCTTAACCTTCTGTAAAGTTTCAAGCAGTAAAACCAGTCTTTCCATACCAAGAGCAAAACCTACAGCCTTGGTTGGAGCTCCGCCTAACTGTTCAACTAGGGTATCATAACGGCCACCACCACATACTGTACCCTGTGCACCTAGTGCTGTGGTAACCCACTCAAAAACAGTCAGATTATAGTAATCAAGGCCTCTTACAAGACGATGATTGATTGTATATTTGATACCTAACTTATCAAGATATGATAATAAAGAATCAAAATGAGCCTTGGTCTCTTCACCAAAATAATCTGATAATTTTGGAGCACTCTTTAAAAGCTCTGCTACATTTTCATCTTTGGTATCTAAAACTCTTAATGGATTGGTATGAGTTCTTCTCTTGCAGTCCTCATCTAATTCATCAAAATGAGCTTCAAGGAAAGCTACTAAAGCTTTTTTGTACTCTGCTCTTTCCTCTGATGAACCTAAAGAGTTAATCTGAAGTTCAAGATCGTTCTCAATACCAAACTTCTTCCACAGTGAATATGTAAGAGCAATAATTTCAGCATCAATATCAGGACCTGTAAGACCAAATACCTCTACACCGGTCTGATGGAACTGACGATAACGGCCTTTTTGTGGGCGCTCATGTCTGAACATAGGGCCCATATACCATAATCTCTGTTCCTGGTTATAAATCATATTGTGTTCAATACATGCGCGAACACAGCCAGCTGTACCTTCAGGTCTTAAAGATAAATGCTCTTTTGATCTGTCCTCAAAAGAGTACATTTCCTTCTCAACTACATCAGTAACTTCACCAATAGCTCTGCAGAAAAGATTTGTCTTTTCAACGATTGGCATTCTTACTTCCTGATAGCCGTATGAAGTTAGAGTTGAACGAATAACTTTCTCTATCTTCTGCCATACTGATGTATTTTCAGGTAGCAGATCGTTCATACCTCTAATAGCCTGAACTGTTTGTGCCATTTTTTAATATTCCCTGTTTTTTACTTTACTCGAGCTCTAACTCGATCTTCAATAATTTGAACAGCCTGAGAACATGGGAATTTTCCCATCATCTCACCGTTTTCATAAATCAGACAATTTCCCTTAGCTCCACCACATACAGCAATATCTGCATGTTTTGCTTCACCAGGACCATTTACTACACATCCCATAACTGCGATTTTAATACTCTGACGAATGTCAGAAAGTCTTGATTCTAGCTCATTGACTGTAGCTACAACGTCAATTCCTCTTCTACCACATGTAGGACAGGCAACAATTTGTACACCTCGTGAACGAAGGTGTAAACTCTTTAAGATTGCCCAACCAACTTTAATTTCTTCAACCGGATCGGCTGCAAGAGAAACTCTTAAAGTATCACCAATGCCTTCTTGTAAAAGCTGGCCAATACCGATAGCTGATAATACAGTACCACCTGTCAGACCACCAGCCTCGGTAATTCCAAGATGCAATGGAGCATCAGTCTTTTTTGCAAGCTGTCTGTATGCAGCTACACACAGATTAAGTTCTGATGCCTTAACTGAAAAAGCATAATCAGTAAAATTATGTTCATCTAGTGTCTGTGCTGCTCTAAGTGCAGCCTCTACCATCGCATCAGGACAAGGTGAGCCGTACTTTTCTAAAAGATCCTTATCAAGAGAGCCGGCATTCACACCAACTCTGATAGGGAGGCCGTGATCTTTTGCAGCCTGACAGACCATTTCAATCTTTTCGTGTGAACCAATATTACCAGGATTGATTCTAAGTGCAGCAGCTCCCTTTTTAGCACATTCAATCGCAATTCTGTAATCAAAATGAATATCACTGACTACAGGGATATGAACCTGCTTTACAATTTGTTCAAAAGCATCAGCTGCTTCTAGTGTTGGTACTGTCACTCTAACGATGTCAGCACCAGCATTTTCCAAAGCTAAGATCTGATTTACTGTAGCATCAACGTCCATTGTATCTGTACATGTCATTGACTGTACTGAAATAGGAGCATCACCTCCAACTTTTACAGTACCTACAGTAATCTGTCTTGACTTTCTTCTCTGAATTTTAGGAGCCTGCCATTCCATAATTCATCTCTTACTGTTTAGGAAGCTCAAAATTAACCTGTTTTGCAGAAGGTACACTAACTCTTGCACCTACATACTTTACAGATATCTTTGATGAATCTGATACATAGATTCTAAGTGGAATTAAGCCTGCTGCAACAACTGTATCACCGGCTTTATAATTTCCCTGCTTTAGTGTTTTGCCATTACCAGTAATCTTCATGGCAACAGGGCCTGAAACTTTTACTGTTACGCTATTTACGCCTGCAAGAGGATCACGCTTTGTTGCCAGTCTTACAGAAGATGAAATATCTTTTGTAGATGCTGAAAGTTCTACCTTTAGCTCATGAGGCTCTTTTACTTTTTCATCTGCAGGTGCTTTCACCTCAGGTGTATCAGTTATCTGTGCTTTCTTAGTATCTTTTGCCTTAATACTTACAGTCTCTTCTTTCTTGTCATTTGAAACTGACTTGTTTGACTGCTGGGCATTAGTTGAACCTGTATCGATATCAACGCTCACTAGGGAGTTTGCATCTTCCTCATACTGCAGAGGAGCATCGTCTTCCTGAACAGGAGCATTCTTAACTGTAAGAGCAACAACCTCATTACCTGTATTTTCAGTTAGCTGTGGCTGATTCTTTCTCTTTATCAGTTCATTTGAGTTAAGTGTCTTATCCTGCTCTTTTGCAATCTGAGTGTTTAAATCAACGTTGTTTTCAGGTAATTCAACGATGTTTGTCTTCAGTTTTGAATTCTCTGTATCCATAACCAAAGCACCATTTTTCTCAAGTTCAGGAGTTACAGTATCCTCTATTACAAGAGCACCTGCACTCTTAGGAGCAGAACCTGAAAATGCAATATATGCAACGGAAACAGCCATTATTAAAGCGGCAGCTGATAATATGATTGCAACAACTTTCTTCCAGCTCTCTGTTTTTGCTGATTTATTTCTTGCAGCAACTTCCTTTGATTTCTCGATTGCACTTAAACGCACAGTCTCTTTATATAGATTTACAAGGTAAACCGGATCAAGATTGAGTAACTTTGCATAGTTTGCAATATGAGAACTTACAAAAGGAACAGCAGTTAACTGATTTAGTCTGTCATACTCAATATCTGCAACTGAATTAACTCTTAAATTTAGCTTGTGAGATACTGTATTTAATGACAAGCCTAATTTTTCTCTTGCATGCTTTAATATTGCACCTGCTCTTCTTGGAACGTCATCTTCAGCTAAAGATGTTCCCTCAGGCACAGCATCAGGATCTTCAATCATGCCAAAATCAGAAGATTCAAGTACATCCTGAGTATCTTCATTTGTATTGATATTATGTACTACTTCATCTGCACTAGCAGCTACCTGCTCGTTTGCTTCTTGTGAAGGTTCAACCACGTCATTTAAATTCTGACCTAAAGACTCCTCATTAGGTGTCTTTTCCATCTCGCTTAATGTTTCGTTTTTTGTTTCCATATAAGGCTCGGTTACCTCATGTTTTAATATGTTTTGATTTTTATAACGGTCCTGTCTGTTTCTTAAAGCTCTTAACTTTTTTGAACTCATGTTTTAGCCCTGATTAACCTTTGCTTCTATTTTTTTTCTTGCAAGCTTATCTTTTACCTGACCTGCAAGCTGTCCACATGCCGCAGAGATTTCATCTCCTCTGGTTGTTCTTTTTATTACAGTAAATCCAGCATCAAATAAAACCTTATAGAATTTATCAATTCTGGTATTTGATGGCTTTTTGTAATCACTGCATTCGTGCTCATTAAAAGGAATAAGATTAATTTTGCAAGGAATTGTTCTTAGCAGTTTTACAAGTTCATGTGCATTTTCAACACTGTCATTTACATGATCTAAAAGAACATATTCAATTGTTACACGACCACAATTAGCATTTGATTTGTCGATGTAATTTCTTACAGACTCCATTACTTTTGCTATAGGAAATTTCTTGTTGATAGGAACAAGTTCATTTCTAATTTCATCATTTGGAGCATGAAGTGATAAAGCTAATGCAACATCAAGTTTTCCTGCAATTGAATTTAGTACATTTGCAACGCCAGATGTTGATATAGTTACTCTTCTTTTTGATAATGCAAAAGAATAATCGCTTAAAAGAAGCTCTGTAACCTTAATTACGTTTTCAAGATTAAGTAATGGTTCACCCATACCCATCATTACAACGTTAGAAATTGGTTTTTGCTCCTGATTCTGACTGAATCCAACTCTTGTGGCAGCTCTGAAAACCTGACCTATAATTTCATTTACAGTAAGGTTTCTGTTAAAGCCCTGAGCACCGGTTCTACAGAATGAGCATTTTACAGGACAGCCTACTTGTGTAGAAATACAAAGAGTATTTCTGTCAGGCTCTGGAATTAAAACAGTTTCAACAAGCTGACCATCACCGATATCCAAAGCCCATTTGGTTGTTCCATCCGATGCAACCTGCTCTGATACAATTTCAGGTGCACTGATGGTGCACATTTCTTTTAGCTTTGCTCTGAGATCCTTATTGATATTGGTCATATCATCAAATTCTGTAACACCAAACTGATATATCCAACGCAATACCTGCTGTGATCGGAAAGATTTTTCTCCAATCGAAACAAAGAATTCTCCAAGTTCTTTTGGAGAAAGACTCATAAGGTTAATTTTCTCAGTCACTGTCTTATTCTCTTTTATTTGCACTCAAAATGAGAATTATATCATTTAATCATATTATTTTTTTCTAAAAACACTCTTCAAAGCTAAATTTTCCGAAAAATACTATCTTATTTCTGAGATGCGGATACAAATGGTGTATGTCTTTAAAAGTCAAATTTTGCATCTTATTTTTTCTTTAAAAAATGAAACATATTGCAATTTGATAATAAATAAAATTTTGTTGGTTCTTATCCTTTGCATATTTGAAAATTGAAACTATTCTCAATAGTAGATTGGTAAATAGACAGATTAGAGATATAAAGATGTTCAAGAATAATGACAAGCTAACTATCAATCCTATAAGGGTGCATCGCAATAAATTTATTGCGCAGATGCCTTTATGGGATCAGCTTTTGCATCAGTTTCATGAACTTCCAAAGGATAGACAAGATGAGATCCTGTATAGAATATACAGAAAACTGTTCATTGCAAACTCAAAGGAGCTGATAATTCAAGCAAAAGCTTAAATTTCCTTTAGAAGTTCATTGTGTTCTATAAGATGCTCGACAAAAGCAGGAACACTCACAGAAGCCTTTTCATACAGACCATAATGAAACTGTGTTGCCACATTAGATTTTTCAAGATTGAACTCTACACATGTGGCTCCACAGCTTTTTGCTACATGACAGAAACCTGCAGCAGGATAGACAACTCCTGAGGTTCCTATAGATAAAAACAGATCACATTGACAGAGCAGCTTCTCTATTTTTTCCATCTGATAAGGTATTTCACCAAACCAGACTATATCTGGTCTTAAAGACTTTTTACCACATACAGGACATACTGACTCAACAGATGAATTGTCAAAAAATTCCACTCTGCTCTGACAGCTTTCACACAAAATTGAATTAAGCTCACCGTGCATATGAATTATGTTTTCAGAGCCTGCCTTTTCATGCAGATCGTCTATATTCTGTGTAACTATACTAACAACACCGCCATATCTTTTTTGAATTTCACTTTGCAGTCTTGTAAGTGATAGATGAGCCTGATTTGGTGTTTTGCTCTTTATGCTCTGACGCATTTTGTTATAAAAATCGTGTACTTTTGTCTTATTTTTCAAAAAGCCATCATAGGTAGCTACGTCTTCAACGCGCTCATGCTCCCATAAACCTGTTTCAGATCTAAATACAGGAATGCCAGATTCTGCTGAAATTCCTGCACCTGTCAGTACAACGATATTTTTATACATAGGTTATGCTCTCAAATATGCTGCTATTCCTAGAATTGTTGATCCAGTTGGACCAGCTCCTAAAAATGGACTTGCATCAGGTAGATAAGCTGATGACAGATCAATATGAGTCCATGGAATTGTCTTTTCCACAAACTCTCTTAAGAAAGCTGCAGCAGCACTTGCTCCTGGCACACTGTCGCCATGACCTGAATTTGTCATATCAGCTCTTCTTGATGATAAAAATCTCTTATGCTCCTTGAACATTGGCAACTGCCAGTACATTTCCAGAGTTGCATCAAAAGCTTCCTGCATTTTTACATTCATCTTGTTATTAGGAGTCATAACACAGAATAAATCACGCCCAACAGCTACTTTTGCAGCACCTGTTAAAGTTGCCATATCAAGAATTTCTAATGCTCCATCTTTTTGAGCTCTTAGTAATCCATCAGCAAGAACCAGTCGTCCTTCAGCATCGGTATTATTTATTTCAACCTTGATGCCGTTTGGATATTCAACAATGTCACCAGGAAGCATGCCCTTACCTGATACCATATTCTCAGAACAGCAAAGATATAATCTTACATGCTTGTTTAAACCTTTACTGATTGCAAGATGAAGAGCACCTGCAAGATATACAGCTGCACTCTTATCTGTTCTCATAGTTTCCATATACTTATCAGGCTTTAGAGAATATCCACCTGTATCAAAGGTAATCCCCTTACCAACTAGAGCAATGTCAACCTGTGAATTAGCAGCCTGTTCATTTGGTGCATAATCAATAATACCAAGGCATGGTGAGTTATCTGATGCCAAACCTACAGCCTTTAATCCTGCAAGTGAATCAAACTCTTCTGAACTATTGTCTATCAGTGTCAGCTTTGTATATGCACTGTTTGATGCCGCTGTCTTTCTGATTAGTTCATATACAGTCTGAACAAGCTTTACAGGAGTGATATATTTTGAATCCAGATCTGCAATCTCTCTGTATGAACAGACAAGATTTACTCTGTTTTCAATTTCCTGAAGATCAAGATTATTCTTTTCAACAGCAACATAATAGTCATGTTTGCCATCATGAAGAGCCATCAGAAAATAAAACAGCTCTAATGATTTAAATGGAGCTACTGAAACTACAGAGAAATTATAGATATTGAGTTTTGCAATTACTCTTGCAGCCTTCTGATACCAGCGGAACTCTTTAGTATCTACATATACGGTATAACCATTCTCATTTGGAGTAAATTTTGCATCTTCCTCAAATGGAGCCTGAGCTTTACCTTCTTTTAGATTTATAACAACATTAAGAGAAGATAATGAATCTACTGACAGAAGTTTAAACATTTATTTCCTCACATTCCACATTGAACCTGATTCACGAAGCTTTGGTATCTTGTCATTAAGCTCATTTACAACTGTATCTATCTGCTCTTTTGTTGTAAATCTACCAAATGAAAGACGGATAGATGCTCTTGCCATTTCATCTGAAAGACCAATAGCCTTTAGAATATATGATGGTTTTAAATTACTTGATGAGCAGGCTGATCCTGTTGATGCTGCAATAGCACTTAATGTAGGAAGCAACATATGACCATCAATGTTTTCAAAGCTTATTGAGAGAATATTTGGCAGATTATTCTCAGACTGATTAATCTTTAATCCTTCAAGATCCCTAATACCATCAATCAGTCTTGCTCTTAAGAGTTTAAAACGCTCATGATCAGTCCTGCCCTCTTTTTTAAGAATTTCAAAAGCTTGTCCTAATCCTACAACTTCATGAGTAGGAACAGTACCGCCTCTTAATCCCTTTTCCTGACCACCACCATATATCTGAGCAAATAAAGGTACATTTGATGAGCGCTTTACATACAGAGCACCGACTCCTTTTGGACCGCAAACCTTTTCACAGGTTAATGTAACCATGTCAATATCACTGTTGTCATAATCCATCTTAAGGTAGCCAATACTCTGAGCGGTATCAGAATGGAAGAACACTCCCTTTTTATGACAAACAGATGCAATTTCATGAATATCGCTTATCGCACCTAATACAGAATTTGCCTGAGCAATAGTTACTAGGAAGGTTTCATCTGTAATTGCCGCATCTACCATCTGACTTGTAATTACACCATCAGATCTTGGA
>NZ_JBGVMC010000358.1:0-8732 GCF_045124615.1 Succinivibrio sp. | reverse complement strand
TTACTTTCAAACGGTAATTTAATTGAGCAGGGTAAGATAAAGAATCGTCCTTTTGCTGTATGGGAAGATCCGTTCCCAAAGCCAAGCTATCTGTTCGCACTTGTTGCAGGTACCTTTGATATTGTTGAGGATACATTCAAGACAAAATCAGGCCGTAATGTTGATTTGAAACTTTATGTAGACAGAGGTGCTGCACTTAGAGGTCAGTTTGCAATGCAGTGCATCAAGGAGTCTATGAAGTGGGATGAGGACAGATTCAATCTTGAATATGATCTTGATAATTTCAAGGTTGTGGCTGTTGATTTCTTCAACTTCGGTGCGATGGAAAACAAGAGTCTTAATGTTTTCAACTCAGTTTATGTAATGGTTGATCCTGATACTGCAACTGATACTGCTTTTTATAATGTACAAAGCGTAATTGGTCATGAGTATTTCCACAATTATACTGGCGACAGAGTTACATTAAGAGACTGGTTCCAGCTGTCATTAAAAGAAAGTTTAACTGTATTTAGAGATCAGGAATTCAGTTCAGACTGTGCAAACAGAGCTTTGACAAGACTTCATGCAATTAATGTAATTCGCTCTTCACAGTTTGCAGAAGATGCATCTCCTATGGCTCATCCTGTACGTCCAGAACAGGTTATGGAGATGAATAATTTCTATACAGTAACCATCTATGACAAGGGTGCTGAAATCATTCGTATGATTCATACCTTAGTCGGTGAGAAAAAGTTCAAGAAGGCTTTAAGTTACTATCTTGAAAAATATGACGGCCAGGCTGTTACCATCGAAGATTTCCTTGTATGTATGGAAGAAAAGGGTGAAATTGATTTAACTCAGTTTAGAAGATGGTATACACAAGCCGGCACTCCTAATGTTGATGCAAAATGGCATTATGACACTGAAAACTCAAAGCTTGTATTAAAGCTCAGTCAGCATACAAATCCAACTCCTGATCAGAGTGAGAAAGAGCCTTTCTTCATGCCAATAAGAATTTCTTTTCTTGATAAGGATGGCCATGAGGTAAGACCAAAAGAGCTTTCATTTAAGGAATATATTATTCTTAATGAATCAGAGCAGGAATATACCTTTACATTAAGTGAGAATGTTCTGCCTGTTCTGCTTTGTGATTTTTCAGCACCTGTAAAGCTAAATGCTCCATATACAACTGAAAATCTGCAACATATGATGTCATTTAGTGCTGATCCTTTCATTAAGGTTGACAGTGCAGTAAATATGCAAAAGCAGTATGTTCATGAGAATATAAAGAATCTTAAGAATGGTGCTACCATTACTGAGCCAATCGAGCTTATATCATCATACAGACAGCTTTTATCAGCAGTTGATGAAAACACTGATCTGATTTTACTCAATGAAACTATGAAGATTCAGTCTGTTTCTTCATTAATGGAAACTTTTGATTTCATTGAAATCGATCAGTTATCTGCTGTAAGAACAATGTTAGTCAACAAGATTGCCTGTGCCTTACAGAAGGAATTTACAAATCTTTACAGCAAGATAAGAGCATCAAGTGCAAACTATTCTGTTGAGAATATGGGCAAACGCTCTGTAAACAACAGTGCTCTTCATATGATTGTTACTGCACTTTGCTTTAAAAATGAGCACTCAAAGGCATCAGATCTTGTAATGAATCATTATAAGAACAGCAATAATATGACTGATAAGCTTCAGGCTTTAACTGATGCAACTCATTTTGATTTAGCATGTAAGAGTGCTATTCATGAAGATTTTGAGAAGAGCTATTCAAATAATGCACTTGCTTTTGATAATTTCTTCAGAGCAAATGCAACAGTTGAAAGCTACAAGGCAATTGAGAATGTAAAAGCTCTTATGAAGCATCCTTCATATGATGGCAATAATCCAAACCGTGTAAGAGCTTTAGTTGGCGCTCTTGCTCTATCTAATCCTGTTGCTTTAAATGATATTTCAGGTGACGGATACAGACTCTTGTGCTCTGAGGTAAAACGTCTCAATACAATTAATGCAAGTGTAGCTGCAAGAATTCTGACTCCTATGTTAAGTTTTTCACGTTTTGATTCTCAAAGAGAATCTATGATTAGACAGGAGCTAAAGAATCTTATGGCGCTGCCAAATCTTTCTAAATCAATTTACGAAAAGGTTGAGGCTGCACTTAAGGAAAGATAATGTTCGGATACAAAAGCTATAGATTCTCAATGGCTGTTACAAAAGAGCAGCTGTTAAATGTTTATTCGGGAGCTATCAAGCGATTTCGTGTAAGAAGCGTAGAAGGGCTGGTTCTTGATATTGATGCAAAACATTTAAGACAGTTTACAACTGAAGATGGAATCTATGGTATTTTTGAACTTACAACAACATCTGACAACAAGTTTTTGAAAATAACTAAGATAGGGTAACGAAAATGCAGTTTATTCCATACAGCTTATATCCCTTACTGGTAAAACCATTAATCTTCTGCATGGATCCAGAAAAAGCGCACGACACTTTGATTAACTCAGCTGCGCTGATTTCTCAGAAGAATCTGACAAGTATATTCAAACAGGAGGTTGCTAATTCTCCTGTTGAGATTATGGGACTTAAGTTTAAAAATCCTGTAGGTCTTGCAGCAGGTCTTGATAAGAATGCCGAGGCAATAGACTTTTTTGGCTCTTTAGGTTTTGGCTTTATCGAGGTTGGTACTGTAACACCAAAAGCTCAGGATGGTAATGAAAAGCCTAGAATGTTCAGAATCAAGGACGCTGAAGGCATCATTAATAGAATGGGCTTTAACAACAAGGGTGTTGATAATCTTGTTGAGAATCTAAAGACTGCAAACTATGACGGCATTATTGGCGTAAGTATCGGAAAGAACGAGACAACTCCTGTAGAAAACGCTCTTAGTGATTATTTAGAGTGCATGCAGAAGGTCTATCAGTATGCTGACTATATTGCCATTAATGTATCATGCCCTAATACTCCAAATCTTACTAAGCTTCAGGCAAAAGAGCCTTTAATAAATCTGTTAAAGCCATTAAAGGAAGAGCAGAAGACCCTACAAGAGAAATACGACAAGTATGTTCCATTAGTTGTTAAGATTTCACCTGATCTTGATGATGAGGCTTTAGAGAATATCTGCTCTGTATGTATGGAGCTTAAGATGGATGGTATGACATGTACTAATACCACTGTTTCAAGACAGATGGTTCATGCTCTTGATCATGCAAATGAGTGGGGCGGACTGTCAGGACAGCCATTAAGAGATCTTAGCAACAGAGTATTGAAAAAAGTGCATGAACTGACTGAAGGTAAGATGCCATTAATTGGTGTTGGTGGTGTAACTGATGCAGTATCAGCAAGAGAGAAAATTGCTAATGGTGCAAGTCTTGTTCAGCTTTATTCATCATTAATTTACAAAGGTCCAGTCATAATTAAAAAGATTGTAGCTGCTTTATAAGCATAACTGTAAATTAAAACCTTAGTAAATTTTACATCTGACATTTTTAAACTAAAATGTCAGATTTGTTTTTATATATGCACTAAAATATTGCAAACATGTCAAATTTATAAAGAAAGTGTAATGTGGTTCAAATAATATTGACAGTTTGTTAAATATTCATTAAATTGTCATTGTGATGTAGTTAACACTACATATTAAAAATAACGAGGAATATATTATGAAAAAGTCTTTACTAGCATTAGCAGTTGCTTTTGCTGCAACCAGCGCAAGTGCTGTAACTGTATATGATAAGGATAACACTTCATTCGCAGTTGGCGGTCGTGTTCAGTCTGTAGTTTACAATGGTGCATATGATAAAGCTGGTGATCATGATGCAGGTTTAGTTAATTCAGCTCGTTTAAACTTATCAGGTACCACCAAGGTAAATGATTATGTTTCAGTATTCGCATTCTCAGAGTGGAATATGGCTGATGGCAACAAAGCTGCAACTGGCGATTCAATCAATACACGTGATCAGTATGTTGGTGCTGATTTTGGTTCATTTGGTAAGGTATTAGCTGGTAAGGCATTTGATGCTTTATATGCTGTTCAGGCTGCAACCGACGTATTTGAAGATACAGCTTGTGTTGACAACTTAACTTCAGGTGATCGTCGTACCGGTATGTTCCGTTATGTATATGACAACAACGGTTTCTTTGCATCAGCATCATTCAATACTGCATCTGATGATGTTCTATTAATGGGTTCAGATGATAAAGTTGATGTAGAGCAGGGTTATGCAGCATCAGCAGGTTACACCTTTGATAATGTTGTATTCGGACCATTAGCTTTCAAGGGTGGTTTCACCTACGTTGAAGGTCAGGATGATGAGACAGAAAACTACGTTTTCAACGAATTTAAAGAGTTCAAGGGTTCAGCATTCTCTGTAACCTGGGGTTCTTTAGATTCAGGTCTATACTTAGCTGCTTTATACAATACTCACCACAAGACAACTAACAATGACCCTGCTGATGTATACGGTAGCAACGAGCACGTTAAGGGCTATGAGTTAGTAGCAGGCTACACTTTTGACTTTGGTTTAAATGTTTTAGCAGGTTACGAAGTTAGAGATTCTAAGTTCAAGAATGTTAATGGCGTAACTCCATCAAAGGTTGTACGCCGTGTTCCTGTATTAGTTAACTATCAGGTAGCTCCTTCATTCAACATCTGGACTGAAGCTGAGTTCGATGCAAACTCAAATTCATACGCTAATAAAGATGTTGACTATTCTAAGGAAGATAGAGGTACTAAGTTCTCAGTTGGTGCACGTTACACCTTCTAAGATATTTTCTATCTTATAGAATAATAATGACCCCGGCATATGTCGGGGTTTTGTTTTTTTTGACATAAATTTGTTGTGATACAGCTTTAACTTTTTAAACTTAAATTACTTGATCTTCAGTTAATTGGCATAAAATATTATCATCAGTAATTATATATAACTATTGGAAATATTATGAAAAAGTCTCTAGCTCTTGCAGTAAGTTTAGCAACACTTGGAATGGCTGCTAATGCTGCTACAGTATATGATAAGGATGGCACTTCTCTTGCCATTGGCGGTAGAGTACAGGCTGTTGCATATAACGGTCATTACAATTATGCAGGTGAGCATGATGCATCACTTGTTAATTCTGCACGTCTATCAATGTCAGGTAAAACAAAAGTTTTAGATTATCTGTCAGCAATTGCATTCACTGAATGGGATATGGCTGATGGTCATAAGGCTAAAACTGGCGATAAGATTGCTTCTCGTGAGCAGTATGTTGGTGCTGATTTTGGCAAGTTTGGTAAGGTTATTGGCGGTAAGACCTTCGATGTAAACCGTGCTGTTCATGCTGCAACCGATATTTATGAGGATATTGATCTTCAGAATGATTTTGGTTTAAACGGTGATCGTCGCAATGGCATTATCCGTTACGACATTAATAACAGCGGTTTCTTTGGCTCTGTTCATGCTCAGATCGCTTCAGATGAAATCAAGGTATTTGGTAAGAAGTTAGATGTTGAAAGTGGCTACGGCGCAGCAGCAGGTTACACCTTTGACAATGTATGCTTTGGTCCATTATCAGTTAAGGCTGGCTATTCTTACTTAAAGGGCCAGGATGATGATGTAAAAGGCAGAGATGAATTTGATTTTGCTGATGCAAAGCATACTGTAGCATCTGTAGCATGGGGATTACCAACAACTGGTTTATATCTAGCAGGCTCTGCATACAGATATGACTCTGAATTTAATAAGCTTTCTGCAACTGCACTTAAAGAGCAGGTGTTAAAAGGCTATGAGCTTGTTGTAGGTTATAGCTTCGATAGTGGCGTTGCTCTTATCGCAGGTTACAATCACATGCAGGCAACAATCAACAAATATAACGGTAAAGAAGAAGAGTATACCTTCAAGCGTGTTCCATTACAGGTACGTTACGCATTCAACAGTAACTTCAAGGTATGGACCGAAGCTGAGTTCGATGCTGGCTCAGATGATAAGAGAACCTCAATTAACCCAATAGACGGTAAGGATAAGTTAAATCGAGGCACTCAGTTATCAGCTGGTGCAAGATATACCTTCTAATAAGAAATTCTTTTAAACAAAGTCGTAAAACCTGGAGGAGTGATCTTTCAGGTTTTATTTTTGGTCAGATGAATAGATTAATTCATTATCAGTCTCAAGAAAGGCAGAAGGCATCAAAAAAGCTCCATTAATTGCTGGCATATTAATAGTCTTCCATTTAAGAGTAAATTCAGGGAGCTCCTGTCTGATAGCATCGTAGATTAGGGTAGTACAGTACATTCTTTTATCACTGTTGCTCATACTGTCAGATACAAGATAGAATTTCTGACCAATTTTCTGTTTTGCGTTTAGTGCTATTTTTTCTCTTACATTAACTGGTATGTTTTTTAATCTTATGATCCTTACAGAGTATGCAAGATCAAAAGAAATGAATTCATCAAGAGTTGTCTCACTTACAGCTTCATTAGTTTCTTCATCATTTGAAGCATGAGTTACTAAAATTCCATCTCCAACAGATGTGATAATGCCAATATGACTAAACTTACTGTCAGATAACTGCGAAATAATCTGACTTTGAACGGAAGTTCCCTCTCTTAATACAAGATCACCAATCTTAATTTTTTCAGTTATGGCAGTATCAAGTTCTCTTGGTCTTATATTTTCAGGATCTGATTTTTGGAAAGTAAAAATAATTTCTGCAAGAAAAAGCACGAACAGAAAGCAAAACAGATATGTGTAGAGTATTTTGATTTTCATATTCTGATATGAATCAGTAAAAAATTCTTGTTAAAGGTCATATATGACCTTCCTGTCACAAGTCTCGAGAATCACGTAACCAATGTTCAGAGCGCACTTTAACTTCGGTCTAGCATCGAGTTTGTCAGTCTGCAAATAAATAATAAGATTGCATTAGTATTTTATGACAAGAATAGAGGATCAAGAGCCTCTATTAAATGAAATGTTTATAAGAAATAGTTATAGATTTGGAATAACCTTCCAGTCTTCTTCAACCTTAACAACGGTTAATGTAACCTTTTCATTAGTTGCGTTGTTGAACTTTTTCTTATAGTTGATCTGTACAGTTACCTTTGCAGTATCCTGAGCCTCATTTAATTCAGACTTAAGAACCTCAACGCTCTTAACACCACCTGCTTTTGCTTCCATATCTTTAGCAACTTCTGGTAAGAAAGCATTTAGTTTTTCTTCAGCTTTCTTGCGCTGTTCCTTTTCAGAACGTTTATCCTTGATATAGATAGTATCAAGAACAGTATCTGTATCAGCTTGAAAAACAGCTTCCATATAGGTAACAGCAACCTTTTCATATGGTTTTGAATCAGAGCATGCTGCAATAGTAAATACAGAAAGTACTAAAGTAACTACAGAAAAAAGATTTAATAGACGTTTTAACATAATTAACTCCTTAAAGAATATAAATTCATTTTACTCCATGAAACATTAAAAAAAAATTGCTCTATGTCAGTAAATAAGTAATTTATGCATAATAACTAATAAAAAGCTAAATAATCAAAAATATAATAGAAAGCGAAAAGAGCAGTAATGAAAAGTAATAATGGTAAAAATTGCTGTTAAGTAATATTCATTACATTTGAAAATGCCTTGATATGTGATCCAGAGATCACGATTTAATAAATTTGGGCTATTTTTAGTTTATTTTTTGAAAAACTTAATATAAAATGAAAATAGATTACAATAATTTCAAAAACACTATAAAAAGGCAGCAAATACAAATGATTATAAATCCATCTCACAACTGTACCTGGTCGTACAACAATGGCAAACTGGTAATCAATCTTACAACAGATGATGGCGAAAGCTACCAGTTAGATACTAACTACAGAGTTGATGATTTAGATGTAAGGCCTGAAAACAACGAGCCTTTTTGTGTATTTGATGCAAATTTGTTAACAGAATACCAAGACGGTATCTCAAAGCTAATAAGCGATGAAGGTACAGTTCTTTCAATCGGACTTAGAGCAGTAGCATGTATGCGTTTTGCAAGAGTCGGTTGCCCTTATTCAAAAATCTTTACTCCTGTGTCAAGCAGACAGATTGTTCCAAGCAAAGGAATGTTTGTGAATATCTATTCAAAAAACGGTAATTACGGCCACTGCATTGTTCTTGATGAAAAGGATGCAGATGGACTTGTAAGATTAATGCTGCTTAGCGAAGAGCTTGAAGTAATGGAGAACAGAGGATTTTCAAACGGAATGATGATTAGAGTCGCACCTGAATATGTTTGCAGGTACGAAGAGCACATGCTCAAATATGCATAAAAGTTTTCTCCTAATTTGCTGTAGTTCTTAACGTTAGTTAAGACCATTCTCTCCCTCTGGGACGCTCCATCTCAGAGGGATTTTTTTTATCTTGAGTAAATACAATCCTTAAGCATTAACACCACATTCTAAAGCGTTTTAATTAGCAGAAAAGTTATTGATGAATATAGAGTAGTAAACTGACCTAAAAAGACGCATGAGTGCATTTTTGCTATAGAGTAGCACTGATACAATAAAAGGCCACAAAGTGACCTTTTATTGTTTATTTGCTGTCGATCATTAAGATCCATTCTCGACCATTTACTGGTCTTTTTTTTTATAAAACCCTTTTCTTTAAAAAATAACTCAATAGAGTAGAAAGTCCTTATGTTGTCTGATTGAATGTAATAAATAAGCCATATTACATTTTTAAGTTAAAGAGGATCAGTCTTTAGATGTTATTCTAAAGAAAATGTTC
>NZ_JBGVMC010000357.1:0-1481 GCF_045124615.1 Succinivibrio sp. | reverse complement strand
GATCGTATTGAAACCTTTAACAACGCACCATTTTACAAAGTTGTTAACGGCAAAATTCAATTACAGGATGATGCTTATCGAACCTATATACTTATTAAAGCACTGCTTAATATTTCAAATGTAAGTCTAAATTCACTTAATTACATTTTTTCTAAGTTGTTTAAAGACACAGATGTAAAGATCTTACACGTCAATACTATGACTTTGCGCTTTTTAGTTGTTGGTGAATTTTCAGAGGCACAAAAGGGCGCAGTTCAAAATATAGACTGGTTACCTGCAGGCGTGGGATTGCAATATTATCACGTAATTACGCCTACTTTCGGTTTTAAAGAAAGTGGCTTAGAAACATTTAACAACGGCACTTTTGCAACTTATGAAATAGTTGATTTATAATCAAGATAGATTTTATACGTATAAAAGATCAGAGGTTTAAATTATGGCAGTATTTAACGAACCTACTCAATGGGACACTTCTCTTGTTGTCAACGGTGACACTAATGTAATTCCACAAAGTACCCCTGCAGGATCAGGCGCATTATCTTTTGATGATGGTTTTCCACAAATCACACAGATCCCACTTGGCGCAGGCGGTATTGCCCCAGATAGAAAAGATTTTAACGCTGTGATGAAATTGCTCGGTGATGCTGTCTTTTTCATGCAGAATGGCGGTTTCTGGTCTTATAATCCACTTTTTGATTATGCAGTCGGTAGAGTTGTCTTATATACAGACGGCTTTTTATATCAGTGTATTCAGGCAAACGGAACACTAGATCCAAAAGCTCCGACTGATTCCGCATACTGGCAGAGAGTTATTCTAAATTTTGATATTGCTAATATTCGCACACCTATAGGCATGAGCGTTGAATGGAACAGCGATATATTACCAGATAACGGCTTATGGGAAAATGGCGCAGAATACGATCAGGGTGATTATAACCTACTGTATAACGTGATCGGTTATCGTTTCGGATCAACAACCGCAGTAAAAGCAACTTGTTCTCTTGGTGAGGCTTTTATCGCAGGCGCAAACGGTAATAATATTCGTATTACTGTTTCTGCAAGTGGCGGATCATATCTTGTTACAACTTATGTAAGCGGATCTCAGGTAGATCAGCAGTTAGTGACCTCTATCACAGAATTAGTAAATCATGGTTATGTGGTATGGAATACTAGCGCAACTCTATCAGATGGCATAGATGTTACTATGACAGGAGGCGCAGACGGTACATCCTTTAAAGTGCCAGATAAGAGAGGCAGATTTGTACGTACTGCAGACGGTACATATCCTTTAGGTGCACAAATTGCTGAACAGTTACCTAACATTGGTGGTAAATGGTGGGGAAGTAGCGAAAAATTAAAAACAGCTCCTTATCAAGATGGAGCTATAGGAGCTGAAATTGTTACTGCCAACCGACAATATACAGGATCTTCAGATTCTGGATATGACAGAGTTTATTTAACTTTCAATGCCAACAACAGCA
>NZ_JBGVMC010000356.1:0-1527 GCF_045124615.1 Succinivibrio sp. | reverse complement strand
TTGTTGCTCTTAACTGCTCGCCAGACAGGGTTGACAGATAAGCAGGAGCAATATCAAATACAGTCTTGCATCCTGTTGCACCTTCATTGAATAAACGTGCTACAGCTCTTGCATAAGCAACGATAACACTTGCGGTGAATTCAGGATTTGAATCGAGCTTTAAGCTGTACTCGATAACATGCTTGTTCTGACCGTTACCGGTTGAACCTGAACGGATAACGAAACCACCGTGTGGTAAGCCCTTGTGATTCTTGTCCAACTCTTCTTGTGAAATGAAGTTTACGGTAGTATCGTAATCTGAGAAGTAGTTTGGCATATTCTTGATTTCCTGCTCAACCTTACTTGCATCAGCACCATCCTTTAGAACTACATAGCACAGTCTTGTGTGCTTCTCACGAGTTGTAAGCTCAGGATTTGAACCTGAACGAACTGCATCTAAAGCGCTCTGTACAGGGCAGGTATACTGTCTTGCATCAGCAACACCTTCAATACGGCGAATTGCATCTGAGTGGCCCTGGCTTACACCCTTGCCCCAGAATGTATAATCCTTACCGTTTGGTAAAACAGCATTGGCATATAAACGATTTAATGAGAACATGCCAGGATCCCAGCCTGCTGAAATTAAAGCAACGTGCTTTGATGCCTTTGCACTTGCATCAACATTTGCAAAGTGTGTTGGGATCTTTGCGTGGGTATCAAAGCTGTCTACTACGTTGAATAACTTAGCTAAAGCAGGAGTCTGCTCTGGTAAATCTGTAGCACTGCCACCGCATAGGATCATAACGTCAATCTTATCCTTGAAAGACTCTACATCCTTAACATTAGCAACAGTTACACCTGAAGTTGCAATCTTAACAGATGCTGGATCACGTCTTGTGAAAACAGCTACTAATTCCATATCCTCAGCTGCATTAACAGCAAGCTCAATACCACGGCCTAAATTACCGTAGCCATAAATACCTACTCTTGTAGTCATATGAATTTTCCTTTACCTGTATGGTTATGCCTATAACAAGGCTTGTTTTTTAATTGGTTCAAAATGTAGCAAAAAAAATAAAAACTTTCCAATAAAAAACACTGTTTGCACTAATTATGATCAGTGTTTTTTTTATCATTTTTTTCTTTTTTCAATTTAAATGAATAATGGCCATAAAATGAAGATAAAGTAACAAATGTAGAATATTTATTAATTATTTTTTTGTATAAACTCAGCAAGTTAAGTCATATATGTAAATTTGCTAATTTTAAAATGTAAAAAAAGTAGTAAAATAATTTTCACTTTTTTAATACAAGGCATAAAACAGTGAGCATTTTAAAGAAACTCAGTTCTCCTCAGATTAAAACATCAAAAGCTGACAACAAACTGATACATTATTTTTTATCAAACGGCATGAAGGCATGCTCATCATCAATTTCTGAAATATCAGAGCATTGCGATATTTCTCATGCAACAGTAACCCGCTTTGCAAGAAAATTCGGCTATGAGACCCTAAAGGATTTCAAGATTGCAATAGCTCAGGATTTAGG
>NZ_JBGVMC010000355.1:0-16447 GCF_045124615.1 Succinivibrio sp. | reverse complement strand
GTAACTACTCAGAACCTACCCCTAAAATAATCTTCTCAGCCTTACCATTAAAAGCAGAGGTCAGAGCAACAAATGCATCTATACCTTGTTTTCTTGCTGTGCTGAGAAAGGATGTAATCGTCAGGTAGTTCTGAGCACCTTTTACAGAACGAAAACATCCTGAAACCTTTGATTTAGTTTTTACATTGCGAATATCTCTTTCAGCCTGATTATTATCAAATGGCACTGCAAAGTTATGGATAAACAGACACACCGATGCCTTGAGTTTAATCAGTCTCTCAATCAGTGAACGCTCTTTACCTTTCTTTCGTTTCCCTCGTTTTTTTGGCTCTGTATTATCCGGTGGAGGACACTCCATATTGGCATAAGCCATTATCTCATCATATTCTCGCTCTAAAGCGATAATTTGAGATTCATTTAAACCTGACTTATCCTGTTCTATCGCATTTTCTTTAGCTGATTTCATAGTCAAAAGCAGGTTTTTCAGTCTGTTTGACCATATATGAGATGGATTATTCTCACTTATGGAAATTAACTCTCTTAACAGATGAACACAGCATACAGCATGGCTGACATTGTCAAACTTCCAATATGAGCCCCAACAGTCATGAACAGCGGTGCCTTTGAATTTGGTTATCACACCATTATCTTCTATACCTATTTTGCCTCTTTTTTGATTTACAGTAAGGTACGTGTATTTTTCATTTGATGAGTTATGTACCCATTGAGTAGAGCCTTCAACTCTAACTCCTGTTTCATCGAAATTGACCACATCAGAGTCTATTAAACACTCTCTGATTTTCTGCACTACAGGCTTTACCTTAAGAGCACATTTTTTAATCATTGAGCAGATTGTTCCTTCTGATAGACTTACATTGAACATTCCGTCTATTAAGGTCTGAATTCTTTCTATACTTACTGCCCCAAAGGTACTTAAAAGTCCTGATATTGCAGTAAAGCTATCTCCATACTGAATATAGCCCTTCACATTCTCAGGAAATTCACCCTTAAGCTTTACCTCTCCACATGGGCAGTCTAATGCTTTTACAATCTGATGCTCAATAACATTTGTTTTTATTACAGCTTCTACTACGTATCTCTTTTCTGTACACTCAAATACATGTCCATTTGCTGTGCATGAGGAAAGATAAGGACAGGTTTTACATTTTTCTGGTAAATGAATCTTTACCTCATCTGGTTCATGAGGAAGCTTCATATTCACACCTTTATGACCTTTCTGTCCTCCAGTCTTTCTACCAGTCTTCTCTCTTAAGCTTCTGTCTTTCTTTGCTTTCTTATAGCCATCACTTGATGGTGGTTTTGAGCTGTTGTGAGAATCCATATTCAGCTTTCGCTGTAGCTCTTTTATGGTTTCTTGCAAGTCTTTTATTGTTCCCAGTAAGTTTGAATTGGTAGTAGCTTGCTTTTCATTTTGTTCCATAAGTCCAGAGACCATGGTTATCATCATTTTTATTATGGCTGACAACGAGAGCGCAAGTGCAGATAAATCTGCTGGAGCTTTATCTTTTAGCTCCTTGCAAATCTGCTCAGCATTTTCTTTTAACTCGTTGAAATCCATTGATTCACCTTTCTCTTTTCTACTGTTGCTATTATACCAATAGCGTTTTATAGCAAAGGAGTTAGTTCAATTTCAACTTGATGATGCCTCTCAAAATGATCTGTATCGATCTTAAAAGATCACCACAGATCGATGAACAACAAAAATGACAAAACAAAAGCCTCAAAAACATCCCCTCTAAAATCGCCGTATATTAGCGTTTAAGGCCCTCTTTCACTAAGAAAAGAAAAAAGAATTTTTAAAGAAGATTGTGAGTTTGCTCACAATGTAATTTTCTAAAGAACTCACTGACTGTGAAAGGCAGCGAAAATGCTCGTAATATTACTCAGAATCCATTAGTTCTGAGTAGTTACAAAAAAACTTAATCAAACAAACATAAGGAATTACTATGCATGCACTTCTCAGGTCTCTTTCAATAAGGCAGAAGATTGCCATCGGTTTCATTCTAATCATTATGACTACACTTACACTGGTTGGTTGGTCATTATGTTCACTGTCACAATCAAAAATTAAAGCAGAAGGTTATATTGAATTTTTAAATCAAAGATATGAAAGAACAAGGTGCTCAGCAGATGCCATTACAAAACTTCAGACTGTTTTAAAAGAAATTGCAGCAAATCCAGCTGATGCAAATGACGCAAATATTGCAAAAATTACAGCAGCAGAAACAGAGCTTAAGGAAGCTACTGATGCTCTTCAGATGACAAGATATCCAAAAGAAATTGGTGCTGTAAAGGAGAATGCAAAAGAATATATTTCATTAGTCAATACAAAATTCCTGCCATTATTAAATTCTGATTCTTCAGAAAAGCAGCACAAGTTAGTTGATCTTGTTTATGTTGACATGGCAAAAAGCTTTTTTGCCGTTACAGATAATATCACTATCGTAAACGGATATCAGATTAGAGAAACAAAATCTAAAATGTCCACTTTAACATCAAGTTCTACAAAATTTGTTCTTCTTGTCTTCACAGTCATCGAAATAGTTATTGCTACATTCTTATCAGCATACATTCCAAATGTTATCGTAGGCCAGTTAAAAGGCATATCAAAGCATGCACTGGAGCTGGCAAAAGGCGATCTGACAAGAGAAATCTTCGTAAAACGACATGATGAATTCAAGCATCTAGTTGAAGCTCTGGAACAAATGCGTCAGTCATGGCGTAAGAATATCGGCGATATTATTGAAATTACTAATACTGTCAGTGCTGCATTTGAAGGTATCGGGCAGTCAGCTGAAAAAGTTAATACGACTGCATATGATAATCAGTCAAGGGCTGTAACTGTTGCTGCAGCATCAGAGCAGATGGTTTCAACTACAGCTGATATTGCAAAGAACTGTGAACAGGCATCAGCAACAGCTGAAGAGTCCTCAAATTCAACTACAAGAGGTACTCATGAGGTTCACGATATTATCGACAAACTAACAAGCCAGATCGAAAAGACAAAAGAAGATGCAAAACTTGTTCAGAAACTTGCAGATCAAGCTGTTAAGATCGGTACTATCGTTCAAACCATTGACGATATTGCCTCTCAGACAAACCTTCTTGCTTTAAATGCTGCAATTGAGGCTGCAAGAGCTGGTGAAGCTGGTAAGGGATTTGCTGTGGTAGCAGATGAAGTTCGTGCACTTGCATCAAGAACATCTTCATCTACGCAGGAAATCACAAAGATGGTTACACAGATTCAGACTGATGCCCGTGCTGCAGATGATGCTATGCAGTTATCAGTAAACAGCATGGATTCTCTTGCTAACGAAGCTAATGGCATCGACACAATTCTGAACGAAATCAACGATACAGTAAGCACAGTTTCATCTCAGATCTCTCAGATTGCTACTGCTGCTGAAGAACAGACAGTAGCAACATCTGAAATCTCTTCAAATATGAAGAATATTACGGATGACTCAAAGGTTCTTACCGATTCTATTGATTCAGTCAATAAAGAAATGCAAGACTCAAACGATCAGCTTGCAAAACTTATTGTTATGGTCAATACATTTAAGCTCTAATTCAAAATTTGTACATTCCTTTTGAGGCCTTAACGTTCTGTTAAGGTCTTTTTTCTGTGATATATGTATATGTACTAGATTTATTTCACTTCAAAAGCGTGAAGAGTTTCAAAATTATCGGTTTTATATACCTTTTTTATCCTTTCACGTATATATGATTAAGAAAGATGGAACTTGCCGTCTAATAATAAAAATTCAAACTATAACATCGGACAGCACTATGAACTTTCTTGAAAATATATCTATAAAAAAGAAACTAATATTAAGCTATTCACTTCTTATTTTTGTTTCATTAGTCCTTGCATGGACATGTATTTCAAATATGCTATCTGTAAAGAGTGTAGTAGGATTTGTACATACCACTCTTCAAGAACGATATGGAAGAACAAGAGCTACTGCAGACTATGCTTTTGAAATTGTTGAAGCGGTTGAAAAGATTATTGATAACAACAATGTTGATGCTCAGCTACAAATGATTTCTCAGTTCGCACCCAAAATGAATGCGGCTCAAGAAAAACTGCAGATGACAAGATATCCAACTGAAATCGGTGCGGTAAAACAGGCTTCAAAGAAATTTTTATCATTCTTAAATAACGAGGTTATTCCAAACATTAAGGATCCTAAAAAAGTTGCTTATGTATATAACAATAAAATGTTGCCTCAGTTTGTAATCATCCAGAAAAATATTGTTAAGGTTAACGGTTATCAGATTAATGCAGCAAAAGCCTCTGTAGAAGGACTTATCTCAAATGCACCTCTTATCACAGCAACGATTGTTACTCTACTTGAAATAGGTATTGCAATCTTCATTGTTTTCTCAATGCCAAAACTAATTGTTAGCAGCATAAACAAGGTAATAAAAATTGCAGAAAAGCTTGAAAATTGTCAGTTAGATGAAGAAATATCATTCAGACGAAAGGATGAGTTCAGACCTCTTCTTGTAGCATTTGAAAATATGAGAAGCTCATGGCATGCAAGCATTTCAAAGATTCACGGCATCACAAACAATATTCACGATACCATGAACAAAATTTACCATGAAACGCAGAACATGAGTAATGTTGCCCATGATAACGAATCTCACTCTATTACTGTTGCTGCAGCTTCAGAGGAAATGGTTTCAACTACAGCTGATATTGCAAATAACTGTGAACATGCATCTCAAAGTGCTAATGAATCATCTGAGTGCACTGAAAACGGCATAATGCGAGTTGAACAAACAATTAATCTTTTAAACGATCAGATTGAAAAATCAAAAGACGACGCTAGACTTGTTAAAGAGCTTGCAACTCAGGCTGAGAAAATTGGAACAATTGTTCAGACAATTGATGATATTGCATCACAGACAAATCTTCTTGCTCTAAATGCTGCAATTGAGGCTGCAAGAGCTGGCGAGGCTGGAAAGGGATTTGCTGTTGTAGCAGATGAGGTAAGAGCATTAGCTTCAAGAACATCCAAGTCAACTTCAGAGATTACCAGCATGGTATCTCAGATTCAAAACGATGCAAGAAATGCTGATGAAGCTATGCAGGAATCCTCAAAAACAATGGATACAATTTCATCTGAGGCATCGGAACTTCATAATATCCTTCATGAAATTACACAGAGAGTTAATGAAGTAAATACCCAGATTTTGCAGATTTCAGCAGCAGCAGAACAACAGACAACCGCAACAGCTGAAATTTCATCAAATATGAAAAACATCACTGACGGTTCAAAAAATCTTGCATATGGTAATGCTTCAATCAATGAAAGCGTAGAAAACACAAATCAGAATGTAGCAGTTCTTACCGATATTGTTAATAAGTTCGTGATTTAAGATAAGATTTCTCTTAATTTTGCCTTCAAAGGATTAAACTTTGAAGGCTTTTTATTCAACTATTGAAGAAGACAAATATGTTGTGTTTTCTTGAAAGATATAAAATCGACTGTTAGAATGCAGTTAGTTAACAAAATAAAGGTATATATATGACATTTACAACTGCTCTTTTAAAAGTTGTCCAGTTTATTACCCCTTTTACTACACTGACATCTTTATCAGCAAAGCTGACAGATGTTCCTATGGGAAAATTCACACAGTTTTTAATCAGAAATTTCATTAAGACCTTCAATATTAATATGGAAGAGATCGCAAACAAGGATATTCTTTCATACAAAACATTCAATGAATTCTTTATTAGAAAACTATCAGAAGGTGAAAGACCTATTGATACTGAAGCTTTGGCAGTTTCACCTGTTGATGGAACAATAGGCCAGGCTGGCGCTATAAAAAACGGTCTTTTAATTCAGGCAAAAGGTCTTGATTATTCTCTTAAAGCTCTTGTTGGTGGTGACAAAGCTGACAGTAATTTCTTTGAAGATGGAAACTTTGCCTGTATCTATCTGTCACCTTCTAATTATCACAGAATTCATATGCCAATTGATGGCACACTAGTTAAGACAATACATGTTCCAGGAGAGCTCTTCCCTGTTGGTACAAGAAATATTTCAAATACCAAAAATCTTTATACAAGAAACGAAAGACTTGTATGTATCTTCCAGACTCAAATAGGCCATATAGCTGTAGTCATGGTAGGCGCAGCTCTTGTTGGAAGTATCTCTACAACCTGGGATGGTACTGTAGTAAGAAGGAAGGGTATTGAAGTTAAGGATTACTCAAAAGAGAATCTTCGTTATAAGAAAGGAGATGAAATCGGCTACTTCAAGTACGGCTCTACTGTTATTGTTCTTTGGGAAAAGGACGGAGGTGTTCTTCCACTGGATATCGAACCAGGTCTTGCAGTAAAGATGGGGCGCTCTCTGATTATGGAAGATGCAGCTGAAAGCTCAAAAGATAACATCAAGCACTCTGATACTGATGATATGAATAACTAGACAGCTCTACTGACGAAATAAGGTCACATTTATTGTGACCTTTTTTGTATTCAAAAATAAAAAACTGCCCCTTCAATGCGTGATTTTATGCACAAATCTAGTAAAAAAAACTTAATTCTAAAATACTAGATTTATTTTTTTATTATTTTTCAACATGTTAATAAAAACTGACATTTAAAATTCTTAAAAAGAAATTTATTTTCAGCTATAATTAACGTGATTTTTTGCTTGCTATCCAAAGATACTGTGCATAATGCACATAATTTTTTTGGTTATTAGGAGATTCACGTGGAAAAATATCAAGCTGATGTTGCGATCGTGGGTGCTGGTGGTACTGGTCTTCGTGCAGCTATTGCTGTAGCACAGGCCGATCCAAAACTTCGTGTTGCACTCATTTCAAAAGTATATCCAATGCGTTCACACACTGTTGCTGCCGAAGGTGGTGCTGCAGGTGTAGTAAGAGATGATGATTCTTATCAGAAGCACTTTGAAGATACAGTTGCTGGTGGTGACTGGCTTTGTGAACAGGACGTTGTAGAACGTTTCGTTCGTCAGGCTCCAGAAGAATTATATCAGTTAGAGCACTGGGGCTGTCCTTGGAGCCGCAAGCCAGATGGCAATGTTAACGTTCGTCGTTTCGGTGGTATGAAGGTTCCTCGCACCTGGTTCGCAGCTGATAAGTCTGGTTTCCACATGTTACATACTCTATACCAGACATCAGTAAAATTCCCTTCAATTCAGCGCTTTGATGAGCACTTCGTTTTAGATCTTCTAGTTGAAGATGGCGAGTGCCGCGGTGTTGTTTGCTATGATCTTCAGAACGGTGTATTCCGTCAGATCAATGCTAAGGCAGTATTCTTAGCTACTGGTGGTGCAGGTCGTTGCTATCTGTTCAATACCAACGGTGGTATCGTTACCGGTGACGGTATGGCATTAGCTTATCGTCATGGCGTACCTTTACGTGATATGGAATTCGTTCAGTATCACCCTACCGGCTTATTAGGTTGCGGTCTGTTAATGACAGAAGGTTGTCGTGGTGAGGGTGGTGTTCTTTATAACAAGGACGGCTACCGTTACTTACAGGATTACGGTTTAGGCCCTGAGACTCCAGTTGGCCAGCCAAAGAACAAGTACATGGAATTAGGTCCACGTGATCGTCTGTCACAGGCTTTCTGGAACGAATCAAAGAAGGGTCGTACCATTAAGTACCCATTAGGAGAGGCTGTTCACTTAGACTTAACTCACTTAGGTGAAAAGTACTTACATGAGCGTCTACCATTAATCTGCGAATTAGCTCAGACTTACTCAGGTGTTGATCCTGTTAAGCAGCCAGTTCCAGTACGTCCTGTTGTTCACTATACAATGGGTGGTATTGAGACTGACGGCAATACCCAGACTCGTATGCCAGGTCTATATGCTGGTGGTGAGTGTGCTTCAGTAGGTATCCACGGTGCAAACCGTTTAGGTTCTAACTCATTAGTTGAGACCATCGTATTCGGTAAGATCGGTGGTGACGCTATGGCAGAAAGAGCACACCAGATTAAGGATCACGATTCAGCAGAGCTAGATCGTCAGGCTGAGGCAGCTCAGGCACGTGCACTTTCATTATTCGATGTTAAGGGCACTGAGTCATTATCTAAGATCCGTCATGAAATGGGTCAGACAATGGAAGAAGGCGTTGGTATCTATCGTGAAGAAGAATCAATGCAGAAGACCATTGACACCTTAAAGGAATTACAGAAGCGCGTTAAGAACGTTGGCTTAACCGACAGAGGTCGTGTATTCAATACTGAATGGATGAACTTAATCGAGTTAGGTTACACCCTAGACGTTGCTCAGTGTATGGTTCACTCAGCAATCAACCGTAAGGAATCACGTGGTTCACACCAGCGTTTAGATGGCCCTAACGGTGCATACAGACAGCGTGATGACGAAAACTTCTTAAAGCACTCACTAGCTTTCAAAGTTGCTGGTGCAGATGAACCAGAAATTAAGTACAGCGATGTTAAGATCACAACCTTCCAGCCTGCTAAGCGTGTATACGGTGCTGAAGCAGAAGCTGCTGAAGCTGCAAGAAAGGCAAAGGAGGCTAAATAATGGAAGCAACTCAGAAGACTATGAAAGTTACTGTTCGTCGCTATCGCCCAGAGCAGGACAAAGAGCCTTGGGAACAGACCTTTGATGTTCCTTATCACAAGGACACCTCTGTATTAGAGGCTCTTTTCTACATCAAAGACAACTTTGAGCCAAGCCTATCTTTCCGTTGGTCATGCCGTATGGCTGTCTGCGGTTCATGTGGTATGATGGTTAATGGTGTTCCTCACTTAGCATGTAAGACCTTCTTACGTGACTACGAAGGCAAGTCAATGAAGATTGAGCCATTAGCAAACTTCCCAATCGAGCGTGATCTTGTTGTTGACTTAAGCGATCTGATTGAAAAGATTGAGCGCATCAAGCCTTACATCATTCCTGATGCTAAGAATGCTAACATGCCATTAAACAAGAACTTCAAGCAGACTCCTATGCAGATGGAAGCTTACTTACAGTTCGCTCAGTGTATCAACTGTGGTTGCTGTTATGCAGCATGTCCTCAGTACAAGCTAAATCCTAAGTTCATCGGCCCTGCAGCGTTAACATTATTATATCGTTACAATGTTGATAACCGTGACGCTGGTGCTAAGTTAAGAGCTCCTTTCCTAAATTCAGAGGAAGGTGCTTGGAGCTGTACTTTCGTTGGCTACTGCTCAGAAGTATGTCCAAAACACGTAGATCCTTCTTCAGCTATTCAGTTAGGTAAGAAGATGAGTGCTACTGATTACGTATTTAACATGATCAAACCGGAGCATTAATAATGAGCGAAGTTAAATCATATCGTAAGCCATACAACCCACCAGTAAAGAAAGCTACCTGGTGGCTTGAGAATCCATTCTATGTATTCTATATGGTTCGTGAAGCTACTGCTGTATTAGCATTATTCGCTGTTCTTGAGATCGTACTTGGTATCTTCTCATTAGCATTATGTGAGTACTCACAGGCTGCTACATTAACCGGCATTTCACCATACATCTGGTACTTACAGGACTTCCTGGGTAATCCAGTAGTTATGGGTTTAAATGTTGTAATTCTTGTTTCACAGCTATTCCATGCTGTAACTTGGTTCGCTCTTATGCCAAAAGCTGTTCGTGTATTCATGAACAAAAACTCAACCGAGTTATTACCAGAGTGGGTTACTAAGGCTGCATTATATGCAGGCTTAATTGGTGCTACCGTTGTAATCCTAGCTGTTGCTTACTTAACCAAATAAGGAGAATTTACAATGCGTCAGTTCTTACCAACCCGTTCAGATGAGCCAATGTACTGGTTATTATTTGGTGCAGGCGGTATGGTTGCATCAATGGTATTACCAGCAATCATGGTTGTTTTAATCGCTGCAGGTTATACCTCAGATGATTTAAACAGCGGCGTTTTAAACCTAAACCAGGTTCACAACATCTTCTCTAACTGGCTATTAAGCCTGATCGTTTTTGGTGTTGTATTCCTGTTATCATTCTATGCTCTGCACAGAATGCACCATTCTAGCCATGACTTTGGTATTCATTCAAAACTTACCTGGTACATCGCTTATGGTCTTGCAGCTGCAGTATCATTCGTATCATTAGGTTTACAGCTTTTAATGTACGTTAAATACTTCTAATTTAAGGTATTTAAATACTTGAAATATCGGGGGATTTTATCCCCCGATTATTTTTGATAACATTAATCAAAAATTAACATAAATCACAAAATTTTTCTGATATAATTTGCCGTGATTTTTAAACAACTATTCATCAACCTTAACTCCCTCTGGAGAGTATTATTATGAAAAAGACTAAAATGGTCTGCACTATCGGTCCTAAATCCGAGAAGCGCGAAATAATGGAAACCCTATTATCTACTGGTATGAACGTAATGCGTTTAAACTTCTCTCACGGTGACTTCGAAGAGCACGGTGGTCGTATTACCAATATCAACGATATCATGGAAAAGACTGGCAAGATCTTTGCTGTTCTTTTAGATACCAAGGGTCCAGAAATCAGAACATGCGATCTAGAAAATGGTGAAGATGTTTCTTTAAAGACTGGCGATGTAATCACTTTATGCGCTGATGCATCATTCGTTGGTAACAAGTCAAAAGTTGGCGTTACCTACCCAGACTTAGCAAAAGACTTAAAGGTTGGCTCAACTGTTCTATTAGACGACGGTTTAATCGGCTTAAAGGTTATCGAGATTTCAGGTACTGACGTTGTTTGTGAAGTTCAGAACAACGGCGACCTAGGTGAGCACAAGGGTGTTAACTTACCATGCACTCACATTTCAATGCCATTCTTATCAGAGAAGGATAAGGGCGACTTATTATTCGGTATCAAGCGTGGCGTAGATTTCATCGCAGCTTCTTTCACAAGAACAAAAGAAGACGTTCTTGATATCCGCAACTTCTTAGACGCTAACGGCGGTAACGACATCAAGATCATCTGTAAGATCGAAAACCAGGAAGGTTTAGACAACTTCGAAGACATTCTTGCTACTGCTGACGGTATCATGGTTGCACGTGGTGACATGGGTGTTGAAATCCCAGCTCAGGAAGTTATCTTCGCTCAGAAGCATATCATCAAGCGTTGTAACGAAGTTGGTAAGCCAGTTATCACTGCTACCCAGATGCTTGATTCTATGATCAAGAACCCACGTCCTACCCGTGCAGAGGCTGGTGACGTAACCAACGCTATCTTAGACGGTACTGATGCAGTTATGTTATCAGGTGAGTCAGCTAAGGGTAAATACCCACGTGAGGCTGTTTCTACAATGAACACCATCTGTGAGCGTACTGATGCTTACTGCTTAGAGAACAAGGTTTTACGTCGTGTAGAGTCAAAGCACACTGTAACTGATTCAGCTTGCTTAGCTGCTGTTAAGGCCGCAGAGAGCTTAGATGCACCAGTTATCGTTGTTGCAACCAACCACGGTCACTCAGCACGTGCTATCCGTAAGTTCAATCCAAATGCAACTATCTTAGCATTAACACCAAACATGAAGGCTGCTCGTCAGTTATGTGTAACTCGTGGTGTTGTACCTAAGGTTATCCCTGCATTAAAGTCAACTGACGAATTCTTCGAGCTTGGCAAGAAGTTCGCTGTTGAGGCTGGTTTAGCTAAGGCTGGCGATAAGATTGTTATGGTTAACGGTGCATTAGTACCTGATGGCGTAACAAACACAATGTCAGTTCACACTATCTAATAAGATAGTTCACCATTCTTAAAAAGGAGCTTCGGCTCCTTTTTCTTTTCTTAAAATAAATTCAGTTTTAGATATGCTCTACTCTTATTTTTTGAGTAATAATCAGTATTGTGTGTTGAATTGAGAAGTGACTGTCAGAAGACAGTCAGAAGAATGATTATAAATCAGGAGAGTTCAGTATCTTGGCGTTGGTTTCATCCTTTACATCCTGTGGGATCTGATCCCAAGCCTGCTTAATTGGCAGAATAAGATTAATGCACTCATCAATAGGAGCAATATCAAGGGAAACAGAAGCCTTATTCAATAGCTCCTTCATGTATTCATACAGAGCAAACATTCTGTCAGCAAGTTCTGGATTCTGCTTTTTATCTAATGATGACTGAAGGCCATTAAGAATGCCTATAGCCTTATTGATTCTGTCAGCCTTGTATTCATAGTCATGTCTGACAATTGCACCTTTTGCCTGAGATAATCTTTCAATAAAACCTTCATACATCATCTGAATGATACGGTGAGGATCTGCAACTGAAAGCTCAGCTTCTAGGTTTGTCTTTTTATATGCTTTAAGGTTACGTCCGTACATTTGATCTCCTGCAAATCAAAAATACACATTCTTTAATTATAATTATTATCACTAACTTAGTTAACGGCAAATCTTAGAATATTTTAAGTATTATTTTCAAATCGGACAAGCTGTCTTTTGAGTTTAACTAATCAATGTTTGATTTGTGTTGCAACTACTGTATGTTTACAAATATAATTAGCATCGTTGGCGTAGTTTAAAAAACATCCCCACATTTGTGATGAGCCAATATATATGTTGTTTATCAAAGTGTGGTGGTATCTTGCTTCTTGTAATCGATAATTATGATTCATTTACATGGAATCTTATTCAGTATCTAAAAATCCTTAATATTCCATTCTGCATTCGTGCCAATGACGAAATAGATGCAAATTTTGTTATCAGCCTTAATCCATCAGGAGTTCTCTTATCTCCAGGTCCTGGTGAGCCTAAAGATGCAGGAAACTGCATTGATATTGTAAAGAAAATTTCAAAAAACAAATTCGAATCAATTCCTGTGCTAGGTGTTTGTCTCGGTCATCAGATCATAGCTGAGGCTTTTGGCGGCTCAATCAGAAAAGCAAAATCTCCTATGCATGGAAAGATAAGTTCAATAACAAATATTCAGACAGACATCTTCAGCACAACTCCCAAAACATTTGATGTAGTCAGATATCACTCTTTAGTTGTTGATAAACTGCCACCTGATTTTAAGATTAGCGCAGTATCAAATGACGATCATGAGGTAATGGCAATTTCAAGTAAAAAATATCGCTGCTACGGAATACAGTTTCATCCAGAAGCTTTGCTTACTGAGTTTGGATTATCCTTGCTTGAAAATTTTTATAAAATCTGCAAAAAGGATCATTGTCAAATATGAAAAATTTACATGAAAGAATAAGGCAGATAACAGAGAATAACTGCAATATATCAGCAGTTAAATTAGATTTAAACAAAATAATATCATGGTCTGAAATTGAAGAGTATTTTATAAGTGAATACTCTGATGCAATTTATCTTGATAGTCAGGAAAAAGAAGTCTCAAAAACCAACAAGTATTCAATTATTGGATTCAATACAATTGAAACTGTATATACAAAATACAATGAAGACTGCTCATATATCTCCTGCAGAGAAGATGAAAAAAAGACCTCAGAACAAATAGATGACGCACTTGAATATATATCTGATTCTATAAAGATTATAAAACAACAATTCAGTGCAGATTTATCTGGGTCTCTTCCTTTTTATTCAGGCTTTATAGGAATGATATCTTATGATTATCAATGCCATCTGCCTAAAAACAAGATCTCTTTGCCAAATGTAAAAAACAGAATAGGACTTCCAGTTTTGATGTTTCGATTCTGCCTAAATTCAATAATTAGAGATCATAAAGATAACTGTATTTATCTTACTGGTTTTAACTGTACTGCTCTATCAGAGAAATTAATCAGCGGTTTAAAGGATTTTATACAAAAGAAAAAAAATAAAAATATCACCCAAAAGAAAACTAAAGAGTTATCTGCCAAAAGTACATTTAAATCAGATGTGACGTACGAGCAGTATATTGCCGATCTCAATGAGGTTCACAATGCTATCTTTAAAGGTGATGTTTATCAGATTAACTATACAGCAAGATTCAGCACAGATTATTTAAAGTCGCCAATAGATCTGTTCAAGAAACTAAAAAAGATAAATCCATCTCCTTTTGCTTCATTTTTTAAATGCGACAACTTCCATGTGGTGTCATCATCACCAGAGCTATTCATAAAAGTTCAAGATAAAACAATTCAAACAAGACCTATAAAAGGAACAATCAAAAAAACGGATGATGAAAAACTAAATGAAAAACTTGTAAATAAGCTTAAAAACAACAGCAAAAAGGATCGATCTGAACTTCTTATGATTGTAGATCTTGAGAGAAATGATTTTGGAAAAATCTGCAAGGCAGGATCTGTAAAAGTAACCTCTCTATTTGAAATTGAAGAATATCCAACTCTTTATCATCTTGTATCTAACATTGAAGGCAAACTAGATGATTTTGTAACTGTTGCTGATGTTCTAAAGGCAACCTTTCCTGGTGGATCTATTACAGGTGCTCCAAAATTATCTGCAATGAATCATATTAGAAAACTTGAGCATTCACCAAGAGAGCTGTATACAGGCTCTATTGGATATATCGATATATCAGAGAACATGCAGTTTAATATCGCCATAAGAACTGTTGTTGTGTCAGATTCAAAAGCATATATCAGCGCTGGTGGAGGCATTGTATGGGATTCAGATCCTGACAGTGAATATTCAGAAAGTTTATTAAAGGCAAGAGTATTTAAGGATGTATTATGCTCATAATTAAAAATAAAACAGTAAATAAACTCAATAGTGAGGAGTGTGAAAAATTAGTAAATTGTGCTGGATTAAAAAACGGCATTGGTGTCTTTGAAACAATAAAGGTCATAAAGACTGAAAATGAAACTGCAACAGGCGAATATCTTTTAGAGCACTATGAAAGACTCATAAGAGCTGCACAAAAAACAGGTCTTGAAACTGATCTTGATTATAAAACAATAAAGAGCTGCGTTGAGTCTCTGCTAAAGGATTTAAATGTTCTAAGAGGAGCTATCAGAATTTCTCTTTTAGCTGATGCATATCCTGACACTATCTGTCTTATTGAGTGGCAGAACAGATTTTATACAAAGGAGCAAAAAGAAATAGGCTATAAACTTTGTATCAGCGACTATAAGATAAATCCATATGCACTTACATCAGGAATAAAATGCCTGTCTAATGCAGAAAATATCCTTGCTTTACATGCTGCAAAATCAAGAGGCTTTAATGAGGCAGTTAGACTGAATACAGATGGTTTTATTACAGAATGCTGCATATCAAATATATTCTGGATAAAGGAAAACACGCTTTATACTCCATCATTAGCTACAGGTTGCCTTGATGGAATCATGCGCGCTCATGTAATTGAAGATTACAGAAAATCAGGATTTAAGATAGTTGAAGGACTGTTCACAATAGACTGTCTTTATAATGCTGACAGAATATTCATTACAAATGCACTTATGGGACAAATTATTGTTAAAAGCATAGATTAAAAAGAATAAAGCCACTATCTAAAAGAATAGTGGCTAAAATTCAGGAGCAGAATAGCAGGTTATGCGTTCTCGTCAAAGATTATGCCCTTGGCTATACTCTTTTTATCATCCTGGCTAAGACCAGTCTTTGCCTGGAGATCGTCTAAACGCTCAGACATTTTCAAAAACTCTTCAGATGGGATCTGTCTTACGAGTTTTTTCGTATTCATGTCTGTAACCTTTACAACAGTGCTTTCGGTTTCCTTATCAATACTGAAATTCAAACCGATATACTGCCTGTTAAGAGCTTCCATTCGCTCCTTGATTCTTTTCTCGTTGATTTCCTGAACAGCCCTTGATACCTGCTTTTCAGAATCTACCTGTTCAGTATCTTTATTTTTTTCTACGTCTTCTGTCTTTTTATCAGATAAAGTAGAAATTCTATTCTCTTTTTTAAGCTCTTGAGTGTCATTTACAGTTTTATCTGTTTTTGACTGAGCATAGGAACTTTCTTTCTGTGTACTGATATATTTACCGACATCTGACGCTACTGCATTTGAATAAGTAATAGTAATATCGCTCATAGCCCACCTCCCCTCAGTAACTGAGGAGTCATCCTCTCTCTCCTGAAAAGAAATAATACTTTTTCAGCTATATAAATTATCGGATGAAAATTTGCAAACTTTAATAAAAAAACAAAAAAAATTATTTTTTTTTGCAGTTTTATGTAAATGGTCGGAAATAAAATTTTAGACCATTATAAAACAGCCCCTTAAGCGAACTGTTTGATCTTTAAAAAATCAGTGTGATAATGTTCACGTTTTTAATTATCTTAGCTTTTTTGCAGATATGGCTCTATTCGCTTCATACTCGATCACAGCACGATGCAATTTTTAAGATGACAACTTTTTCATCTTTTTCATCCATCGATCTGTAGCGATCTCCTAGCGATCTTTTTCGATCTTTTGAAGGTCTCAAAGTTCTTGATATTCAGTGTATGAAAATGGCTGTAAGACCGGTTTGCTATAATACTTGCATAGGATTTTAAAGGATTATAGCAAGTGGAT
>NZ_JBGVMC010000354.1:0-1528 GCF_045124615.1 Succinivibrio sp. | reverse complement strand
GCCTATTGGAGGAAAGATTGTTGTCTGTGTAGATTTTTCATTGCAGCAGCAGTTGTCTCTTAACAACGAAATGTTAAGAGAGGCTCAGATCTTATCTAAAGTTACAAAAGGTGAAATTCATCTTGTAAATTCTGCTCCAATATATCTGCCAAGTGTCATGCTTGAAGTACCGCACTACTCGCCTGCATTATATGAACAGAATGTTTTAAAGGATCATGAAAGAAAACTTCATGCCTTTGCTTCAAGACATCATATTCCTGTTGCAAGATGCCATATCAGAGAAGGTATGCCAGATGAAATAATCCCTGCTATCTGTCAGGAGCTTGATGCAAAGACAGTATTTATCGGATCAGCAGGACGACAGGGTTTCATGGCTGCCCTTATTGGTAATACATGTGAGGAAATTGTTGATGATATAGCAGCCGATCTTGTTGTACTCAACAAAAAACTGATTAAAGATAAAGATAAGCTAAAAGCTTAGCCTTTGTATATTCAAAACTGCTCCATTTTAAATCATTCAGGTACCGTATTTGGTACCTGTTTTTATTCTCTGCACTATTTTTTTTCAAAAATTAGAGATCATCTCTCATTTGTTTTAGAATAGCCACAAACTAACTAAACAGAAAAGAATACTATGACAGAATCTTTAACTAATGCAGCAACTGTATTACTTATCTTTCTAATTGGATATACCTTTAAAAAATTCAATCTGTGTGACATTTCTTTTGCAAGAAAACTATCCTATGTGATTATGTATGTGACACTGCCTTGCGCTATTCTTTCAGGATCTCAAGGTGGACTTGAAATGGAATACAGTCTGTTTTTTATTGTACCAATCGCATTCGTTATAAGTTTCTGTTTTCCACTTATTGGATATTTTCTATACAAACGTGATCCGAAATTCTGTGTTTATTCAATGCTGAATCTTGGTGGATTCAATATCGGTAACTTTATTCTGCCTTTTATGCAGAGCACCTTAAGTACTGAAGGTTTCTTAGCTTTATGCCTTTTCGATGTTGTTAATGCATTCTTCTGTTTTGGCGGTGTCTACTGTATGGCACTTTATTTCAATCAGAAAGGTTTTGATTCTGGTAAACCAGTTAATCTAAAAATGGTGGCTCTAGAGCTGTCAAAATCAGTTACATCATACTGCTGTATTCTGTGTATTGTTTTCTCATCACTGAATATTACTATCCCATCTATTATTATGCATCCTGTAAAGGTAATGGGATCATCTAACACTTTCATCTGTATGTTTGTTATCGGTATTGCCCTTAACTTCAATATGACATTCAATCAGATATCAAGGATCATAAAGATGATCTTCCTTAGATATTCAGCAGCTTTGGTAAGTGCTCTTTTAATAGCATTTTTATTACCATACTCACCAATGGTAAAACTTATTCTAATTGCAATTGTTTTTGCACCAATTACCTCTTTAGCACCTATTACAGCAATAAGATCATTACCTCAGTTTGCTGAGGATTCAGCAAATCTTAACATGATGTCGGTAATTATCTCTGTTGTG
>NZ_JBGVMC010000353.1:0-13996 GCF_045124615.1 Succinivibrio sp. | reverse complement strand
CTGGATGATGTTGCTCCCATACGTAACGCTGATACTGCATCCACTTATTTGGCTCAGCCACTTTAATTCTTATATAACCTTTTTTCTCTTGAAAAGAACCAACAGGTCGATGTCTCCAGTGTTTTTCTCCACGTTGCACATCTGAATTGCTATAGCACAAACCTAACTGAATGCCGTTTTCATAGCAGTGAGCACATACAGCTTTATCCGTAAACTCACGACCAAATCTTTTATTGATTTCTTCTGCAAGTTCTCTTCTGGAGTTAATGCCATGTTCACGTAAAGGACATACAGACCTGACAAAATCCATAATTTCATCAGTCCATTTTTTGTCTTTTCTGGTCCATTTCCTACCTAGAGTGCTCAATTTGAACTCCTAAAAGATTGCCGTTAACCTTTACATCATATCCATGAGACAATGCAGTTCTGACAGCATCAAGCTGTAACTTCTTTGTCTCTATCTCAGTCCTTCTCATATCATTTAATGAACCAGCAATGTTATTAACTGCTTCAGCTCTCTTAAACAGCAATTCAGCCTTCTGAGTATCAATTGACCCATCTTGAGAGGTATAGTTCTTTGCATCCTGGATAAGGGCAATCTCATCAAGCAGCATTTGCTTAATTTGTGACATCTCATCATTCTGTTGAGTCTTAATATCCATAATTTCCACCTTTGCTTTTGTTACTTTTGGTTCAATACAAGCAATCTTTTGGGCTACTTTTGGTTCATTCTTTGGCTCTTCATAAACATATCCATTAACGTCATAAGGCAATGAATAACCAAACTCATGACAGTAATTGTCGTAAATAACTTTTGGTGGAACAGGGCTCTTTTTAAATATGCCATGCTCAATAAAGTACTTTAAATTAGCTTTAATCTCTGTATCAGTTGATTCAGGAAAAGCCATTCTCAATAAGTCTTTAATGTCAAGCTTTTCTGCCCACTTACTGCCAAATATTCCTAATTCCTTTCTTAACTTTTCAGATGACTGAAACTTAAGCTCAAAAATAGTGATCATTCATTATTCCTTATGCTTAAAAGCTGTTGTTAAATACTGTTCAATCTCTTTCTTAAAGAAACATATACGCCCAGAAAAGCTGTTATCTCTATCAACTGGCTTTGGAAAATCAGGGTGTTTCTTTAGAAAATTGTTAAAGCCATGTAGAGACTTAAAGCCTAGTAGAGCTATAACGTCTTTTCTTGTTATGAGTGCTAATTCTTCCATGGTTATTCCTTTCAAAAAGGGTGGAGTGGTTAGCTCCACCAATGTCAAAATGTTTTCTCTCAATTTAAAACGTATAAATCTCGTAAATCGTGAACCAAAGGCAGAGAATGCCAAACGTTAAGATGACATCCACTGCTAGCTGTTTTGCTTTTTCTTTCATCATGCAACCTTGACTGTAGGACTTTTGTTTTACCTGTTTATTGATAGATATATCTAGCTGATGTCTTTATAATAGATGTAGCTAGCTTAAATATCAATAGATATATCTAGCTAAATAGATAAAAAGATTTTATCTTTTTGAAAAATAAATAAATTTAGTTGAAATTTTTTTAGAGATGATTTAAGAAGTGAATGTTAAAATGCTGTGTAGCACTGCAAGACGAAGCAGACTAAAGCTACACAGCTATAGATTTTTATGCAGGATAAAAGTTGTAATCAGCAAGCGTTTTTACTTTTTCAACTTCGTTTTTTCTTTCCAGAATAGCTGAAGCTATACTTTTTTCGGTATAGCCATTACCATATTTTAATTTTATTTTTGTTGAAACGGTTTTAAAACCTTTCATTTTTACAAGGACTCCAACACATTCGTCTGCAAATGAACCTGATATAACATCTACGTCAGATAAGTCTAAAATTACGGTTTTACCTTCTTCTAACCCTTGTTGTATTTTTTGTCTGAAAGGAACAGCAGAAGCTCTAGAAGCTAAACTGCCAGAAGGCAATTTTATTGTTAATGTCTCCATTTTTCTTTCCTTTTTTTTGTTTTAGTTATTTGTTGTCATAAGCGACAATAACTCATCAAGATCTTTATCTTGAGTGTTTTTGTATCCAAGTGTTGTAGGAATTGAAAAGGCAATTATTACACCTTTCCATTCATGATCAATTGTACTATAAATACCCTCTGGTGAATCATTATTTTTTAATTCAAATAAAGTATTTCCTGATATGATCTGTAAATCTCCGTTTGTAGCTTTTATGAGATCTACAAGTTTTGCTAAGCCTAATCCTTCATGATGATTATCATTATCAACAGAAACTTGTGATATACCTATCTGAGAAAATGGATTTGACTCAAAGGTCACATCATAAGGAACTCTCTGCCCCCAACCGTCATCAAACCTCTCTTTATACTTTTTAGAAGAATTGCCTCTTTGTAGACACCACTGAATGGCATCTTTGTGATTTTCTATCTTTGGAATATGTGCATTTTTTAACTCGCTAAAAAATCCAATTCCACAATCTACAACTGCAAATTCTATTCTTTTCTGTTTTCTGTAGTATTGAGCAATAGAAAACCCCATTCCTTTTCCATGAGACCATACATTATCGTGTAACTCACCAACTACCTCACAAAGATCATTAACACAAGAATTTTTATTAGTTAATAGTCTTTTAATACACGAATTAATTGTCGATGTTGCATCATTTGTTTTAAGTTGTTCATCCAATAAAATCAAAGGAGAATAAGAATAACCATTTGAATGCCTATTCACAGTTATTGGAGTACCCCAAAGTTCTTTATAAAAACCAATGCTCTCTAAATAAGAAGTATCTTCTTTGCACTTAATTTGTTCTTTGCTAATTTTTTGAGATTTTATAAATGCAGCAATTACTGCAATAAAAGAAGGTGTTATAAACTCCTTCGATATATCAAAGCCGCCTTTATAATTAAAGCAGTATTTTAATGCTGTTTTTACTTTTAGTTCATTCATCATAACCCACCATTACCGGACTTCTCAATGACTCTGCCAATAACACGAAAGTTTACATTTTCTTCATCGTGTTTAATTATTTCGTCTGGATAGCTGTCACGATTGTCTGAACGAATGATTAAATCACCATTCATCTGAGATATAAGCCTTTTAACTCTGATTTCATTACCGAAGACAATGGCATAAACGTGGTTATTGTGAATAGGAAAAGTATCGCTTAAATCTACAAGTATTCTGTCGTTGTTATACAGCACTGGTATCATCGAGTCACCTGTAACAACGAATCTTTTGCAGTGATTGGGATTCACGCCAATATGCTGAAACCATGACAAGCGATACGTTGCAGGTACACTTTCGTGCTGCTCTTCATAAGTCGGTTCTCTACCATCACCTGCAGCACATTTTATTGAATACTCTTTAATCTGAACGTAATCATCAGATGGTTGCTCATTATCATCCAACGCAATGATGTCCTGAGCATTTGCATCTGGTGAACCTTTACCAGTGATAAGCCATTCCTGATTTAACTGCAAAAGCTTACTTACCTTAAAGGCATTTTCAGAATTTAATTTTTTTACTTTTCCATTACACCAGTCACTGACAGTTGATGATTTACATCCGGTAAATTTACACAAATCAGCCTGTTTTTTACCTGTTTTTTGTAAGCCATATAAAATCCTTTCACTTAATTGAGAAAAATCAAACATATAGCCCCTCCAACAAATAAAAATAACTAGATATATCTAACAGTTTAGTATAAAAATTGCTCGACAAGGCTTGCATTTTAAACTAGATATATCTATCATAATTTTAAAGTTAATTTTTAGGAGGACTCAAAAGTACAGTATGCCAAGTAAGAAAAAGCCAAAAGAAATTAAAAATCTTTTAAAGGGTGAATTGGCCGATCGTCTGATTCAGGAGTTGGGAGGAGTTACCAAAGTTGCCAATATCTGCAAAATCGCAACTTCTTCTGTCTGTTCCTGGAGAGAACAGGGTTGTCCAAGAGCAAGACTAATGTACCTAAAGCTTGCTTATCCAGAACTGAAGGTATGGAAAGAACTTAACAGGAAGACTAACTAAATGTCCGAGAGTATTGCTAAAGAAGCATTAACAGTTGCTCGCATCGTGGGTGAATTAGATCGCATTCAGATTTCACTCGATGAAATTCGCAGAAAGTTAAGCGAATTAGATGGTAAAGAGCCTGTTATCAAGTTTGAAAAGGAAATCAAAATTGAAGATCTAAAAAAGTTTGCTACTGAAACATTAGAACAAGGTGGTCGAGAATATTTTTTAGATTTACTTCATAAGCATGGTGCAAAAAAGCTGTCTGAAGTTAAACAGTGTGACTATGTATCAGTTTTAGAGGGACTTAAGTCATGGCTGAACATTCCATTTTAAGCGCATCGGCATCCCATCGCTGGCTAAACTGTACCGCAAGCATTAAAGCCTGTGAAGGAATACCTGATAACACCTCTACAGATGCACAAAAAGGTACTGAAGTACATGAATTATGTGCTTATAAGCTTGCAAAAAAGCTTGGTAGAGAAGTTACCAGACCACTGTACGAATACAGTGCTGATGATGAGCGTAACGCTCAAGGTTATTCAGACTTTATCGGTGATCTTGTAACAGATGGTAGCGCTGTAATGATTGAGCAGAAAATTGACTTCTCAGAATACACCGCAAAGGGGGCTTTTGGAACAGCTGACTGCATCATCATCAATGACACCAATATCAACATTGTTGACTATAAGAACGGTGTCGGAGTCAAAGTTAGCGCTTTTAAAAATCCTCAGATGATGCTGTATGCGCTTGGTGCTTACTCAACCTTCAGAGAAGTATATGAAAGTATTCAAACTGTAACAATGACTATCTATCAACCTAATGTAGAGAACATTAGTACATATTCAGTATCAATTGAAGAATTATTGGAAGCAGCAGAGACATTATTCAAACCAAAAGCTGAAGAAGCTCTTAGCGGTAATGGTGTATTTGTTAAGGGGGACTGGTGCCGTTTCTGTAAAGCAAAAGGGACCTGCAAAAAATACGGAGAAGAGTTCATGGAAATTCTTAAGGACTTTGAGTCACAGCTGGGAGATACAACCACTCTGACTGAGGATGAGATTCTGACAATTCTAAGACACGGTAATGAGATTGTGTCATGGATTAAGGATGTTCAGGAATATGCGCTCAACTGCGCAAAAGTTGGTAAATCATGGGAGGGATTTGAACTTAAACCAGGAAGAAGTACACGCAAATTCACAGATGAAAAGGAAGTTGCCAAGACTCTGACTGCAAATGGAGTAGAACCTTATGAAAACATACATAAGCTAAAAACTCTGACTGCAATTGAGAAGGAACTTGGTAAGAAGAAAGTTGAAGAGTTACTTGGTGCACTCTTAATTCGAGTACCAGGAAAAGAAACCCTAGTTCCTCGAGATTAAATCGAGACTAGGGCAAATATGAATAATAATCTATAGGTAAATTATATGGCAATTAAACTGAATATAACAAGAGGCAAGGTTCAGAGACCTCAGAAAGTCGTTGTTTACGGTCCTGAAGGCATCGGCAAGACCACATTTGCCTCTAACTTTCCAAATCCTCTTTTTATAGATACCGAAGGTGGTTCTGCTCATCTGGATGTGGCACGTATTGAATGTCGCGACTCATGGAATGATCTACTTGAGACTATTAAAGAGGTTGCCCATCAAGATATCTGTAAAACTCTAGTGCTTGATACTGCGGATTGGGCGGAACAACTTGCAATCAGCGCTATCTGTACCAAATACAAACAGCCTTCCATTGAATCATTTGGCTACGGCAAAGGCTATACCTATGTTTCCGAAGAGATTGAGAAGATGCTGAACGCTCTTAATGAAGTTATTGAATCCGGCAAACATGTAGTAATCACAGCTCACGCAAAAATGCGTAAGCAAGAGCTACCAGATGAACAGGGCGCATTCGACAGATGGGAGCTCAAGCTTACACGTCAGACAGCTCCAATCGTTAAAGAGTGGGCTGATGCTGTTTTCTTCCTGAACTACAAGACCTATGTCTCACAGTCAGATAACGGCTCTGCCAAGGCATCGGGCGGTAAGCGTGTGATGTACACAAGCCATCATCCTTGCTGGGATGCAAAGAATCGTTATGGTTTGGAAGATATGCTGGATATGGATTACCAGAACATAGCAGAGCACTTCTCTGAATCTCCTGTAGCTGACCGCAAATCTCAGATGAAGAAGATTAACGCTGAAGGTAAGGATTTAAAGGAACAACTTAAGGAGTTCATGGAGCGTGACGGAGTAACTGAAGATGAACTGAAGGAGCTTTTGTCAAAGTCCAAAAACTTTGATGAGCGCATTCCTGTGACAGATTACGCAGACAAGCTTCTGCCTAAGTGGGATTCCATTCTAAGCAAGCTTGGTAAGGATTTATTTTAATTTTTTAACTTTAACTTAAGAGGAATTTAATTATGTCTAACGAAGGTTATGAGATTGGCTGGGACGATGAAGTTGAGCAGGATGGTGGAGACTTTGTCCTATTAGATGAAGGTGAATACAGCTTTACTGTAACCAAGTTTGAGCGCGGTCGTTTCCCTGGCTCAACTAAAATTCCACCTTGTAACAAGGCTGTTTTAACTCTGGCTATTGATAGCGATCAGGGCAGAACTTCTGTAAATGCAGATTTAATCATGTATTCATCTATGGAGTGGAAGCTGTCTCAGTTCCTTCGCTCTGTAGGCTTAAAGAAAGAAGGTGAAAAGGTTCGCGTTAAGTGGGATCAGCTTGTAGGCAAGAAAGGTCGCTGTATGATTAAGCATCGTACTTATACCAATAAGAACGGTGAAGAAAAACAGACTAATGATATTGATCGTTTCATAGATGCTAATTTAAGCGCAGAGAACTCAACTGCAGCACTTAAAAGCTCTACAGTCAGAACTTCTCAGGTAAACAAGCCTACAACTAACACTTCTAATGATGATTTGTTGGATTAGGAGCGTTAAATGGAGTTAAGACCTTATCAGAAAAAAGCTGTACAAGCTGTTTTCAATGAGTGGTCACAGGGGAGGGCTAAAACCCTCCTCATACAGGCCACAGGGACAGGTAAGACAGTATGCTTTTCTGCAGTAGCACAGAAATGTGCAGCCAAAGGAGAGCGTGCTCTTATCATTGCCCATCGTGATGAGTTGTTACAACAGGCTTCAGACAAACTTCAAGCTGTAACAGGTTTAATACCAGAGTTTGAAAAAGCTCAGTTTTCTGCTGCAGACAGTGATGCACAAATAGTCATTGGTTCTGTTCAAACACTAACCAATGACAGAAGATTAAATGCTTATCCCCATAATGCATTCGATCTAATCATCGTCGACGAAGCACATCATTGTCTGTCATCATCATATCAGAAAGTGCTTGAGTACTTCAACAATGCCAGAGTGTTGGGCGTTACTGCCACACCTGACAGAAGTGATAAAAAAGATTTAAGTACTTTCTTTGATTCTATTGCGTTTGAGTATCCAATAGCTCAGGCAGTGAAAGACGGTTATCTTTCACCAATAAGAGCAAAGATGATCCCTCTTAATATTGATCTTCAAAATGTACGCACATCCTGTGGAGATTATATACCTTCTGATTTGGGAAATGCATTAGAGCCATATCTTGAACAGATTGCAAACGAAATGACTAAGCTGTGCTTCAATCGTAAAACAGTTGTGTTCTTACCACTGGTTGCAATCTCTCAGCAGTTTTGTGAACTTTTAAATTCTAAAGGGTTTCGTGCAATAGAAGTTAATGGCGAAAGTACAGACAGAAAAGATATTCTGTCAGACTTCGAAAGTGGCAGATACAACGTTATATGCAATTCAATGCTTCTTACAGAAGGGTGGGACTGTCCTGCAGTTGACTGCATTGTAAATCTCAGGCCAACAAAGTCACGTTCATTGTATACACAGATTGTTGGTCGTGGTATGCGACTGTATCCAGGCAAAAAGGAGTTACTGCTTTTAGACTTTTTATGGATGACAGCTAAGCTATCTTTATGTCGTCCAAGTTGCATCATAGCTAAAGACGCAGAGCATGCCAAAAATATAGATTTAAAGGTAGAAAGAGCAGCACTAATTGATGACAGTGATGACGGTATCGACATTCTTGAAGCTGAAGAACAGGCGGAAGCTGATATTGTTAAACAGCGTAAAGAGGCTTTAGCTAAAGAGCTTGAAGCTCAAAGACGTAAAAAAGCCAAGTTCGTCGATCCTCTGCAGTTTATTTTTTCGATTGAAGAGAATCTTGACGACTACGAACCGACTTTCAAATGGGAGTTAGAACCTCCTACCCAGAAGCAGATAGAACTTATTGAAAAATTCAATATCAGTACTGACGGTATAGATTCACGTGGAAAAGCCACTAAGCTGATTGATGTACTGATGAAACGTGCCAATGAACATTTAACTACAGCTAAACAGATAAGACTGCTGGAACGTTATGGCTTTAAATCTGTAGGCACATGGTCAATGAAAGAAGCTACATCCTTAATTGACAGGATTGCAGCAAATCACTGGATCGTTCCAAATGAGATTGTTCCTTCTCAATACACTCCTAAACAGTAAGAGATTTTACTATGAAAGATGATTTAAAAGACGCTCTATATGCAATCGACCCAAAGAGCTTAAATTACGAGAAGTGGGTTGAAGTGGGAATGGCTCTGCATGATGGTGCTTACAGCTGTGACGTATGGGATGAATGGTCACGCAATGATTCCCGCTATCGTCCAAATGTATGTCAGAGCAAATGGCGCTCTTTCGGTAGCTCAAACACCAGTAATGTAACAGTTAAAAGCATTTACAAGATGGCAAGAGAATTGGGATGGTGTCCTGAAAGTGAAAAAGGCCATGAAATCAGCTTTGACGATGAAATTAGTGTTGATGAACCTTACACTCAGATATCTCAGAAAGAAAAGTGCTCACCGCTCCCTGATAACTACAGTCATTTAAGTGGTGCTCAACAGCTTAAGGTTTATCTTGAAACACTGTTTAAGCCTGATGAGTACGTCGGTCTTGTTACAGAATCGTTTCAGCGAGAAGATGGTAAGTGGACTCCTGCCAATAGAGGTGATTATTCCAGAACTGCTGGCAAGTTAATCAAGTCTCTTGAGAAATATCCGGATGATTTAGGTGCAACCACAGGAGACTGGAATCAGGAAGCTGGTGCATGGATCAGATTCAATCCATGTGACGGACAAGGGGTTCGTGATGTAAATGCCACATCCTACCGCTTTACTCTGATCGAGTCTGATGAGGTATCAATTGAAGCACAGTATAAAGCTTATGTTGAATGTAATCTTCCAATTGCAGCATTAGTCTTCAGTGGTACAAAATCACTTCACGCTATCGTCAAGATTGATGCTCAGAATGAGAATGAATACGCTCAGAGAGTATCTTTCCTATACAACTTCCTAGAGAATCACGGCTTCAGTGTTGATACTCAGAACAAGAATGTTATGAGGCTGTCGAGATTACCAGGTGCTACTCGTAACAGCAATATACAGAAGCTTTTAGCAACAAATATCGGTGCTGCAAACTGGTCTGTGTGGCGTAATTCCATTGAGGAAATACCAGAAGAAAAACTTCCACCAATCACTTCACTGGCAGACAAGTTCCAAAATCCTGATCCTTTACCAGAACCACTGATTGAAGAAGTGCTAAGAGAAGGCCACAAGATGATTATTGCTGGACCTTCAAAGGCTGGTAAGAGCTTCGCACTCATGGAACTGTGTGTTGCTATGGCTGAAGGTGGCAAATGGCTTGGCAGATTCCAGTGTAAACAGTGCAAGGTGCTGTATGTAAATCTTGAGATTGATGCTCCTTCAGCAAACGAGCGATTTAAAAAGATCTATGAGAGTCTGGGGTATTCCTCAGACCCTGCAGAAAATCCAAATATCAACAATATCATTACATGGAACCTGAGAGGTCATGCACTGCCACTTGATAAGCTAAGTAAGCACATTATCAATCAGGCTTCTATGGTAAAGGGTATCAAGGCCATTGTAATTGACCCTATTTATAAGGTTATTACTGGTGATGAAAACTCTGCTGCAGATATGTCCGCATTTTGCAATTACTTTGACCAGATAGGCGCTCAGACTGGTGCATGTACCATTTACTGTCACCATCATTCTAAGGGCGCTCAGGGAAGCAAGAAATCAATTGATAGAGCTTCTGGCTCAGGAGTGCTTACACGTGATCCTGATGCAATTCTGGACTTCTCGGAGATTGATTTAACGCAGTTGGAGGGCAAAGAGATAGCTTGGGGCGAAGATATAGATGAGGACCGTTCTGCATGGAGAGTAACCGGCTCTCTGCGTGAGTTCCGTTCATTTAAACCGCTCAATGTATGGTTTGATTACCCAATCCACAGAGTAGACACCAAAGGAGAGCTAGAGGCATGCTTTCTGGAAGGTGATGCGAGAGCTAACCTTAAGCAGTATCAGACTTCACCAAACGACAGAAAGAATCAGCTGAGAGAAGCTTACTACAATATCGCCCATGATAATGGTGTGACTGTAACTGAGCTTGCTGTAGAACTTGATAAAGCGAGAAATACCGTAGCCAAATGGCTAAAAGAGTTTCCAAAAGCATTTTCGCTGTTTGGTGGTAAATGGTTCACTGCAGAAGATTTAGCTCGCTATTTAAAAGCTTCTCAGGAGTTAAATTAGTATGACAATATTCACCTTTTTTAGGTTAGTTTGTAAGCATAAGCTAACTAATGCTAAAACCGTAAAAAACACGGTTTTAGCAGTGTGCTCAATTGCAAAAATCAGTGTGCTTAAACCGTCAAAATCACGATTTGAGCAGTGTGCTCAAACCGTAAAATTCACGGTTTTATCATCGTGCTCAAACCGTCATTTTTACGGTGTGACAGCGTGCTCAAACCGCCTTATATATATAAATATATATGGGGTATTAAAAACCCCATATATTTACATATATAAAAAAACGGCCTGCGCACGCAAAAATCACCAGACAAAAATTTTTAGCAGTTGTTTTCAGGAGGGAGCATGTTAGAACTGAATTTTACAATCAAGGGTGAACCAACAGGAAAGGGGCGTGTCAGGTTTTTTGGCGGTCATGCTGTTACTCCCAAGAAGACCAGAACCTATGAAGCTCAGATTCGCTATGAGGCAAGTCATGCGGTAGAGCACATGGTAGAACAGCCAGACTTCAGTGCGCCATGCAGTGTGCGTATCAGTGCCTACTATCAGATACCGGCTTCCTACACCAAGAAGAAACGTATGCAGATTGCTGAGCATGGGTGCTCTGTGGTGAGACCAGGAAAGCCTGATCTAGATAACGTCATCAAGTCAGTGCTGGATGGTATGAACGGTATTGTGTTCAGTGACGATGTGCAGGTGGTACGTTTGAGCGCGGAGAAGTTCTGGTGTGAGGGTGATGAGACTCCACGTGTTGATGTATGTGTGAAGTGGGAGGAAGTATGACGAGATTTGTCGAAGAAGCGCATGATATGATTGCTAATTTAAATACAAAAACTGGGGAGTAACCAATGAAACGCGATTGGAAAATTATTAAAGACATTCTGTGTGCGATAGAAGACAATAAGGTGAAAATACATTGGGAACAGCTTCAGGAGAGCGAACAGAAAAACGTGCTGCTTCATTATGAGCTGCTTAAGGAAAGCGAACTTATTACCAATTACGAACTTGCATCAGATATGGATGATGACGGTAAATGTACATACCATCCTAACTTTCTGCCTCAGGCTCCAAATGTGCCAGGTATTCGTATGACAATGAAGGGGTATGATTTACTTGAAGTGCTAAAAGACCAGACTTTATGGAATCGTATTCTTTCGAAGGCAAAAGCTCTGGGCGTGAAACTTACCTATGAATTTATCGTTCAGGCTGTTCCTGTAATCTATAAAACCATGATGTGAGGTCAATATGCTGACAAATGAAATTATTTGCGCTATCAGTGAAGATAATTCCCGTGAATACATTCGTCTTCTTCACAATTACGGTCTTTGGTCACGCTATTTTGGATGTTCTGGTTATCCAGGACACACTTCATCAAATCAGACTTATACCATTTCTGATGAATCTGCTATGATTATTGATAAGGCATTCTGTGAACTAAAACAGAAACAGCCTAATCTATATAAACTGCTCAATATGTTTTATATCCAGTGTAAATCTCCTGATGAGATTTTCCTGATTTTAAAAAAACAGAACAAAGAGCAGAAAATAAAATCACGTCATTGCTCAAACTATTTTAGATTTAATCCTGCTGTAGATACAGCTTTAAAGTATGTTACTACTCAGGCTATCTGTGACTTAATCAGAAGAGGTGAACAGTTGATCCTCAATCAGCTAAGGATTATGAATGAAGGTATTTGAATTTGAAGGTAAGTGTTATCGTTCAATGAGCTTATTCTGTAAAGAGCGCGGTGTTTCTTATCAGAAGATGAGAAGATTATGCAGACATTATATGCGTGCTCATAAAGATCCAAGTATTGCAGCAAAATGGCTTCTGGGAATAGAACCGTTTAAAAGCAATGAACCAAAGACCTTTCTTTATGAGCAGGACTTGCAAAAGTCTGAGGAACGACACTCTAAATTCAAAGACAAAATGTATCAGCAGTTTATTGATAATTTCTGACTTGTCCTAAGTTATCCTAACTTATGTTTTCTTATCCTAATATATTGACATTTTTATTTTTTGCTGTAAGCTTTGAGTAAATAAAGTTTCAGACCTCGACATTAGTCCTCTCACTCTCAGAGAAGTGACGAAGTCGAGGTCTTATAGTATATGGAGAGTTTTTAAAGTTTGCGACAATAAACACGATTTAGTATTGAGAAAACAAAATGCAAATTTTATAATTAAAAAGAAGATTAGTCTTTTTAGGGAATATTTATTATGATTGGTGCATATAATTTCGATGAAAAATCACCTGTAATATCTTTTAAAAATGGTGGTTTTGGGTTTAATTATAAAAATAAAAAAGCATCAGAAAATCTGTTAAGTAATTTTGCAAAATGCAAAAGATTAACTGAAAAAAAGATCATTTCAGTTTCAAATAAAAAAGAACAATAATTATTTTATTTTTGCTGCTATGGCTCCTTGTAGGGGCCTTTTGTTTATATGGAAGCGTTTATTTTAGTTATTATAATGACCAGTGGGTTTATGTTTACAAGTAGATATCCAGTGGCAAGATTTAAACAATTAAGATCTGAAGGTTGGGATCAATATCTTCATGTATTTTCTTGGGGGCTTCCATTTGCGATATTGTCTTTTATTTTTGTATCAATTTTGGATTTGTTTGCAAAAGTAGACGATTTATTTTGCACATATTGGATTGGATTTAATTTTAATGAAAATTTTTCTGCTCTCGTAATGTTTTGGAGTGTATTTTCAATAATATTTGCCTGGGGATGTGGATATATACTTTCAAAAAATCAGAAAATTATTAATAAAGCAACAGTGTTATGTGCAAATGAAAACCAGTTAAAACAAAGAGTTTATGAAGCAACAAAAAATGGTAAATTTGTACAGATAACTCTGTCAAACAGAAAAGTTTATATTGGTTGGATAAAAACTTTTATGGAGTTAAAAAATCCTGATACCAAATATATTAAGATTTGTCCTTTCTTTTCTGGATATAGAACTGAAAAACGGTTAATTGAAAACATCACCAATGTTTATTGTGATTATTATCCGGATTTTATTTTTAATGAAAAATATTCAGAAGAACAAATGAAAAAGATTCTTGATGATGTTTTAGAACCTTACACAATAGTATTACCAATTGAAAATATTGTTTCAATTGCATATTGGGATCCGGATTTTTATCAAATGGTAAATGACAATCAAAATAAATAGTCGTATAGGTACTGTGACAGCTTGAACTAGGGTTCGGGTGGCAAGGCGCCCGAAAATCGTCTAGCTACACTACTTTTTATAATGCGGACTTTGCTATAATAATCCGCAGAAGGATAGTCTTTTTGAGAGGTAGCAGATATGTCCGATTATTTTCCTGATGGAGTTTCACGCAG
>NZ_JBGVMC010000352.1:0-2008 GCF_045124615.1 Succinivibrio sp. | reverse complement strand
GCTGATTTGATTGTTGATGCTATGGAAAAGGCTATTACCTCAAAGCGTGTAACATCTGATTTTGCTGGTTTAATGGAAGGTGCAACAACCTTAACTACCAGTGAATTCGGTGATGAGATTATCAAGCACATCTAATTAGATTTTACAAAAATGACAGTGTCGGTGCATAGAGTAATGCATTGACACTGTTTTTTTTTACAGTAGGCAGGAAAAAAATGACCAGGTCAAAATATATTATCTGTTTTATAGTTTTTTTTATCTTTATGGTGTTTTTGTCTATTGTTGAAAGAGCAATTCAAAGCAGTTTAGCCGACAGTGGTGTTATGGCTTTTTTTAACGCTTTAAAAATTTTTGTTGTATTTATCTTTGGATATTTTTGTGTGGCAAAAAGACTTAAGTATATCGGTCTGAACACATATTATGCATGGCTTATAATAATTCCACTTTTTGGTTTTATTTTCTGTATATATCTCTGCATAAAAAAGTCTGAAGAAAAGAAGATATTTAATAATAAATAATGAAAAGAAAGGAGCCTTGAATGGATCCTTTTGACAAAAGGCACCGTTTCCACCTCATTTAGAGTTGCTGCAAGGCCTAATATTAGGCATTGGTATTTTGATTTGATATATTGTCTTTTAACATTATCCTTGTGAGAAGTGTGTGAAAGCTCTTCCTCTTCTTGACTCAAGACTTCTAATCTTATCTTGCTATATATACATTAATTAGGATAGATCTATGGATGAAATTTTATTTGAGATGTCTAATCTCAGAAAATCTAAGTACAAGGCACTGCCAGTTAATATATGGATATCTACTGACCTGAGTGTCAGGCATAGAGAACCTACGATAAAATTTCAGAATAATTACTCAGATAGAACTACATCTAAGAGTGACCTTATACCTATGTCTATAATAGATGGAAGAATTCTAGTTAGTAAGAAGGTAGACATATCTCCTAGTGATCTAGCTAGGGTCAGAAAGTTCGTAGAGCTGAATAGAGATCTACTTATCAAGTTATGGAATCAAGATATCGATGATGAAGACTTTAGGTCAGGAGCAGATTTCGACTTCTAAATTAGAATCAATACTTTAATTAGAAAAGGAGATAATACTATGGCATTTATTGTTTTTAAATCAAAATATAACTAATACAATCTATTTACTTCTTTTAGAAGTGACATTTTTTTTGTCACTTCTAATGTCACTTCTCAAAAATATTTTTTGACCAAGTTTTTTACTTATTTTATTGTTTTTAAAACAAAATATAACCAATACAATCTATTTACTTCTTTTAGAAGTGACATTTTTTTTGTCACTTCTAATGTCACTTCTAATGTCACTTCTAAACAAAGTTGAGCTTACAGACGATCATTAAGACAACTCAACAATCATTTCTTTAGAGTGATGCGGACAAAATCCTGGATACCTAAGCGAGGTGATCTATGGCATATACAGTCCAACAGATAAATGCAGCATTAAAACTGTATGACAAAATTAAAAAGGTTGTTCCTACAGTCAGGCAGTTAGCATCTGCATCCTCTTGCTTTTGCAGGAGGAGCATGTCAAAAAGGAAATAGAATTTAATCTTTGAAAACACCAAAGTGCTGCATTGAGAAAGCTACTCTTTGTTCAACACTAAGACGGTGTTTTTTAGTCATAGCTTCAATCAGTCTGAGTCTTGGCAGTAATCCTGCATTGTTACAGATCTGAATTGCAAGGCCTGGTCTTGCGTTAAGTTCAAGAAGCATAGGTCCCTTGTCTCTATCAAGTACAATATCAGTACCTATATACCCAAGTCCTGACATGTCATAACAGGATGAAGCAAGCTCTAAAACCTCTCTCCAGTGAGGGACACGAAGTTCTGAGAGAACCTTGTCTGTGTCAGGATGAATTGTAATAGGCTCATTGTGCTGTACAGCTCTTACAGCTCTTCCTGTATTAAGACATATTCCGACACCTACTGCACCCTGATGCAGATTAGCTTTGCCATCTGATGCTGATGTTGAAA